>NZ_AQPL01000105.1:0-16751 GCF_000395345.1 Cupriavidus sp. WS
GGGCGGCTTTCGCGGCGGCCCGCCGATGTCGGATTCGCACGGCACCGCGCGGACGGCGGGCGGCCACCACGCGGCCACCGTGCGAATCGGAAGAACGCGCGGGCGGCGCGAATACAGCCGCGGCGCGGCGCGCTACGCTGCGGCCCTGTTCCGTCACACCCGCCATTCCACCGTCCCCAAGGCCCGCACCGTGATCGTCCGACCCCCGCAGAACTGGTTTCGCATGCTGTTCGTCTGGAACGGCTCGGTGCTCCAGGACATCATTCCGCAGCTGGTCTTCATGGCGCTGGTGAGCGGGCTCGCGGTGGCCACCGGCGGGCGCGTGCTGGGCGAGAAGATCCCGCTCAATGCCGTTCCCTTCACCCTGTGCGGCGTGGCGCTGACCATCTTCCTGGCGTTCCGCAACAACGCCAGCTACGACCGCTACTGGGAAGCGCGCAAGCTGTGGGGCCACCTGTTCATCGCCTCGCGCACGCTGGCGTCGCAGGCGCTGTGCTACGCCGCGCCGGTGGACGGCGCGTTCGACGGCGCGGCCTTCGCGCGCGGCATCGTCGCCTTCGCCTGCGCGCTGAAGCACCAGTTGCGCGGCACCAGCCCCGCCGCCGACCTGTGGCGCCTGCTGCCCGCGCACGCGGCGGCGGCGCTGGCCGCCAAGCAGTACAAGCCGGTGGCGCAGCTCAACGCGCTGCGCGCGGCGCTGGCGGCCTCGCACCGGCGCCTGGGCATCACCGGCACCCAGCTGTGGATGCTGGACCGCCAGCTCGACCGCCTTGGCGAGGTGGTGGGCGGCTGCGAGCGTATCGCCTCCACGCCGATCCCGTTCGCCTACGGCGTGCTGCTCCATCGCACGGTGTACGCCTACTGCATGCTGCTGCCGTTCGGGCTGGTCGACTCCATCGGCATGGCCACGCCGCTGATCGCCATCTTCGTGTCGTACACGCTGATCGCGCTGGAGGCGATCGCCAGCGACATCGCCGAGCCGTTCGGCCTGGCGCCGAACAACCTCGCGCTGGACGCCATCACGAACGGCATCGAACGCTCGCTGCTGGAACTGTGCGAGCTCGAACTGCCGCCCGCGGCCACGCCCGTGCGCGCCTACCACCTGACCTGAGGAAGCCCGCCATGCCCGAGACGACCAACCCGCCCGCCGCGCGCCGCGGCCCCGGCGGCCAGAACGACGAAGGCGACGAGCGCGCCGGCAGCATCGCCTGCGCGGTGGTGCGCCACGGCCCCGGCTTCTCCCGCCCCGGCCGCGACCGCGTGGCCGAGGAATTCCCGGTGGCGCTGGTCTTCAACGGCATCTCGCACGCGGTGATGATGACCACCCCGCGCGACCTCGAGGCGTTCGCGGTGGGCTTCGCGCTGACCGAGGGCATCGTCGGGGCCGCCTCGGACATCTTCGACATCGAGCTCGCCATGCATGAGAACGGCGCCGAGGTGCGGCTCCGCATCGCGCAGGAAGCCTTCCTGCTGCTCAGGCAGCGCCGCCGCAGCCTGGCCGGGCGCACCGGCTGCGGCGTGTGCGGGCTGGAAAGCCTGGCGCTGCTCGATCTCGCGCCGGCGCCGCTGGCGCCGGTGCCGGGCCGCGCCGAGATCCTGCCCGAGGCGGTCTGGCGCGCCGCGCGCGACCTGCCGGCGCACCAGCCGCTGATGCGCGAGACCGGCGGCATCCACGCCGCGGCGTGGTGCGCGCCGGACGGCGGCGTGCTGCGCGTGATGGAAGACGTGGGCCGCCACAACGCGCTGGACAAGCTGATCGGCCAGCTCGCGCTGGCGCGCGCCGACCTGCGCCAGGGTTTTGTCTTCATGTCCAGCCGCGCCAGCTACGAACTGGTGCGCAAGGCCGCGCGCATGCAGATCCCGGCGCTGGCCACGATCTCGGCGCCGACCTCGCTGGCGATCGGCATCGCGCGGCAGGCCGGCATGCGGCTGCTGAGCTTCTGCCGGCGCGACAGCCTCTCCGAGTTCGCCGGCGAGGCGCTCGCACACTGCTGAGCGCCCCGACGCAACGACCGGGGTGGCGGGCGGCGGCGCTCACGCCGCGCCGAACAGCTCCCTGCACAGCGCCGTGCCGCCCTCGGTCAGCCAGACCGTGCCGGTGGCGCCGTCCGGCTCCATGCGCACGGCCAGCAGGTTTCCTTCCTCGAGATCCACCAGCGTGCGCCGCAGCTCGCTCATCGGCAGGCCGGCGCGCTTGCGCAGGCGCGCCAGCGACATGGCGCGGCCATCGCCGGCCTGGCCGGCCTCCCAGCACACCGCGAGGATGCTCAGCAGCGCGGTGTGCGCCTGGGGGTCCCAGTCCGGGTCCGGGTTGGCGTGCGGGTCCTGGCCGGTCATGGCGTCTCCGTGTGCGTGCGGGGTCGGTGGTCGATGCGAAGGCCGGTTCAGCGGTCGGGCATGGCGGGCACCGGCGTCTCGCGGCTGCGCGCGAGCGCGCTCTGCGCCTCGCGGTTCAGCAGCGCGTAGCTGAGCCGGCTTTCCCACACCAGCGTGGCCGCGCCGGTCACCAGACAGCATACGCCCGTGTCAGCAGCACAGGCGCCCGCCGCGCCGCAAGCTAAACCTAGGTATGAATCGCGCAAACCATCCGACGCCGCCCGCAACCGTTCGTAGGGCTGGTGGCCCGCCCGGCGCTGCGATACCTTGAATCCATCGCGGACCGACGTCCCGCCCCCATCCAGAACCCACATCGAGGTCCATCATGTTCCATGCCCCGCTCGCGTGCCCCCCCGCCCCGGAAGACCTCGCGCCGGCGCCGTCCCGCTGCCCCATCGACCAGGAAAGCGCCTGGCGCTCGCCCGGCGGCGCGGCGCATGGCGTGGTGCCGGTGTCGCGCTGGACGCGCCGCGCCGGCGCGCCGTGCGCGGTGGCCCATCCCGGCAACGACGCGCACCACTGCATCGCCATGAGCCTGAAATGCACCTCGCTGACGTTCACGCACGCCAGCCGCGTGGTGGTGTCCGGCCGCGTCACCGCGGGCGTGGTGCAAGTCACCGCGCCGCGCGTGGCGGTGCGCGCCACCTTCGACGCGCCCAGCGACGTGCTCCACCTGTACGCCTCGCAGGCGGTGCTGGCCGAGTGCTACCAGGACCTGTTCGGCCACGCGCATGCCGGCGACATCGTGCTCGGCGATCCGCGCCTGGTGCAGGACGGCGCGCTCGAGCGGCTGGGACAGGCGCTGGCGGTGGCGCAGACGCGGGACGGCGGCGCGGGCCGCATCTTCACCGACAGCGTGAGCCTGGCCATCGTCTCGCGGCTGGTAGCGCGCCACTTCCAGCAGGCCGCGCCCAGGGGACGCAACATGACCGCGCTGCCCACGTGGCGCCTGCGCCGCGCCACCGACTATATCGACGCCCATCTGTCGGAAGCCATCGGCCTGGCCGACATCGCCGACAGCGCCGGCCTCACGCGCATGCATTTCGCCGCGCAGTTCCGCCTCGCCACCGGGCTGCGCCCGCACGAATACCTGCTGCGCCGGCGCATCGAGCGGGCCCAGGTGCTGCTCGGCGCCAGCGGCCAGACCATGCTCGACGTGGCGCTGGGCTGCGGCTTCCGCTCGCAGTCGCACTTCACCACGGTGTTCAAGCGCTTCGTGGGCGAGACGCCCTACAACTGGAAGGTCAAGAGCGGCCTCGAGCGCAAGGCCGCCTGATCCGCATGATGCGCATCATGCGCCGCCGCCGCCGCGCGGCGCGCGCCAGGCCATCCCGAACCGGAGGTGTCGACATGCCAGCCGACAGCAACGTCATCGACCGCGGCGCCCCCGCCCCGCGCGCCGCCGATCCCTGGCAGCAGGCCCTGCGCCTGCTGTCGGCCCGCGCGGAGGGCCTCGCGCCGCCGTGCGCGAACGCCGCGCCGCGCGCGGCGCGCGGCTACTACGGCGCGCTGATCAGCGTGATCGACCGGCCCGGCCCCGGCACCGCCACGCTGGCCTGGCGCGACGCCACCCACTGCCGCTACGGCGACCAGGAATGGGACGCCGCCACCGCGCGCGCGGCCGGCGTGTGCGCCATGAGCGGGCAGGCCATCGCGCCGGGCGACGCCATCTACAAGCCGCGCCCGTGCCGCCCGCGCCCGCGCAATGCCGATGCCATGATCCTGGCAACCGTGCTCGATGCCCCCGCGCGGTGACGGCGGCGGCGCGGCGCGTGCCGCCGGCCTGCTGCGCTGGCCGCTCGCGCTGCTGGCCACCGGCGTGACCGGCGGCGTGGTCGGCCTCGCCGTGGCCACCCTGCTCCACTTCGTGCAGCACCTCGCCTACGGCTACGGCGCGCTGGCTTCCGAGAGCTTCCTGCAAGGCGTGACGCAATCCTCCCCGCTGCGGCGCGTGGCGGTGCTGTGCCTGTGCGGCATCGTCGCCGGCGCGGGCTGGTGGGCCGTGTACCGCTGGTGCCAGCCGCTGCGCGGCATCGCGCGCGCGGTGCGGGTCGAAGCCTGGCTGCCGCCGTTCGCCACCACCTGCCACGCGCTGCTGCAGGTCATCACCGTGGCGCTGGGCTCGCCGCTCGGCCGCGAGGTGGCGCCGCGCGAGCTGGCCGCGATGCTGGCCGGCGTGCTGGCGCGCCGCCTCGCCCTGCCCGCCGCGCACGCGCGCCTGCTGGTGGCGTGCGGCGCGGGCGCCGGCCTGGCGGCGGTGTACAACGTGCCGCTGGCCGGCGCGGTGTTCGCGCTCGAAGCGCTGCTCGCCACGGCGGGCTGGCGCGCGGTGCTGGCCGCGCTCACTACCTCGTGCCTGGCCGCGCTGGTGGCGCGCGCGGGGCTCGGCAATCATCCGCAATACCTGGTGCCGCACTATCCGGTGACGCCCGCGCTGCTGGCGTGGGCCGCGCTGGCCGGGCCGCTGCTGGGCGCGCTCGGCACCGTGTTCGCGCGCTGGACCGCGGCGGCGCGGCGGCGGGCCGCGGCCGGCTGGTGGCTGCCGCTGCTGTGCGTGCTCAACTTCGCCTGCATCGGGCTGGTCGCCACGCGCTTTCCCGCGCTGCTGGGCAACGGCAAGGGGCCGGCGCAGGTCGGCTTCGACGGCGCCTTCGGCGCGGCGGCCGCGCTGGGCCTGCTGGGCCTGCGCGCGCTCTTCACGCTGACCAGCCTGCGCGCGGGCGCGCAGGGCGGCCTGCTCACGCCGGCGCTGGCCATCGGCGCGCTGCTCTCCATCGTGCTGGGCGAGGCCTGGTCCCTCGTCTGGCCCGGCACCGCGCCCGGCGCCTTCGCGCTGGTCGGCGGCGCGGCCTTCCTCGGCGCCACGATGCGCGCGCCGCTCACCGCGGCGGTGCTGATCGCCGAGTTCACGCGGCCCGGCGGCGCCTTGCTGCTGCCGGTGGCGCTGGGCGTGTGCGGCGCGTGGCTCGGCGCCGCCGGCATGCGCCGCCTGCAGGCGGCCGCGGCCTAGCCGCGCGCAGCTTCGCGCGCATCTCCGGCTAAACCAAAGGATAGGGCTGCGCTACCAATGCGCTAGCTCGGCGCACCTCGCGTACGAAGGCGCCGGCGCAACGCGGCTTCTATGCTTTCAGCAAGGAGCCAGCATCGTGCGGTTCCCCTCGACGGCACACCTGCCGACACCACGCCTCGACCCACCGGAGAACCACCATGACCATCCTGACCCGACGCCTGCTCGCCACCGCCCTGCTCGCCGCCAGCGCGTTCGGCGCCACGCTTGCCCACGCCGCCGACCCGCGCGCCAGCGCGCAGGCCGGCGACAGCCACGGCTACCGCTTCAACGTCGACAAGCCGCGCGACGTCTATACCGACGGCGCGCGCAACGACAAGCGCGACGTCTACCTGGACGGCGCGCACGGCCGCAAGTACGACGCCTTCACCGAAGGCGCGCGCGCCGGGCAGCCGCCGCGGCCGTTCGCGGGCCTGCAACTGGCCGGCCGCGACCAGAGCGGCGTGTCGGCATCGCCCGCCGACGAGCAGAACTCGCACACCTGAACACCGCGACGGCACCGGCGGCGCCCGCAATGCCGGGCGCCATCCACTCTCAACACGCATGCCGCACGAAACCGTGCCCAGGCGCATTGGCTCGCACCGATGACCGGCATGCCTTGCAGGGAACGGGAAAGAAGAAGAAGAAGAACCGGGACGGATCGTCGAATCCCGCGCGCCGGGATCCATGAGGGATGTTCACGTACTTCGATACCGCCGATGCATCGGGCACCGGCACGCTACAACGCCGCCGCGCGCGAAATGCGCGCGCCAGGCACAACCAAAGCAAAGCAGCCCGCCCCGGCTGCTCCGGGGCGGGCTGCTGCCGGCGTGGTCTGCATTCAGGCCCCGGCGTAGAACGGGTTGCGCGGCAGGTCGATGCGCGGCACCGTGTCCATCGACGCCTGCATCGGCATACCCACCGTCTGCGCGGCGGCCGGCGCGGTCCCTGCCTTGTCGTTGCTGGCCATCTGTTCCTGCGCGGCGACCTTGGCTTCGGCGGCCTGGATGTCGGCCGGATAGGTCGCGTTGTCGATGTGCGGATCGTAGCCGGCCTTCTCGAGGCGGATCAGGTCGGCGCGCACTTCGGCGCGGGTCACGGGGCCTTGCGCGCTCTGTGCGCTCTGCGCGAACGACACCACGGGAGCGGCCATGACGCAGGCGACGAGTACGGTCTGGATCAGCGATTTCATGATGATTACCTCTTTCGGTTGGGTGGCCCGCCGGAGTGCGGTGCCTTGGTTCTTGCGTCAGGATGTGAGCAAGTTGTGATCATTGTTGGTCAGACGTGGTGACTCGCGGCTGACCATCTGATTACAAGGTTGTCACGTTGGCGCTGCGCCGGTCCCGCGCCTCCCGCAAGCCGCTCTTCCCTCTCTTTCCGGGCCGCTCCTGCGCTCCCCGCGCAACATGACAGTTTGGTAATGCGCCGGTCAGCGCCCGGTAAGTCCGCCGCGCCACACTGCATCCATGACCCGGCGCCGCGCGGAACCGGCCCCGCGGCGCCCCGCCACCCCTTGCCTGGAGGCTTCGATATGGATCGTCGGACCCACCCCGCGGCGCCCCTGTGCCTTCAGCCGGCGCGCGCTCAGGAACAGCACCGGCGTGGCGTGGCTCGCGCGCAGCGCCTTGAGCACCGACCAGCCGTCCATCGCTGGCAGCGTCACGTCCAGCACGATCACGTCGTAGGGAGATTCCCGCGCCAGGAACAGGCCGTCGGCGCCGTCGGTGGCCACGTCCACCTGGCAGCCGGATTCCTGCATGCCTTTCTTGAGATAGGCGCCCGTCTTGGGCTCGTCCTCGATCACCAGTACGCGCATGTGCTTGTCCTCCGCGGCATTGGCGGCGGCCGGGAGCGGCCGCCGCGTCAGCTTGAAGGTAGTGCACGCGCGGCGGCGCGGACAGCCCTACGATCGGTTGCGCGGCGCGCCCGTCGGGGTGAGGCGGCTATACCGGGGTATGGGCGGCGCGCGGCGCCGTCACGACAGCGCGCCGGACGTCATGCCGAGCGCCTCGGCCTTGAGCACGAAGTCCGCCAGCGAGCGCGAGCCCATCTTCTTCATGGCCTGGCCGCGGTGGATCTTCACGGTGATCTCGCTCAGGCCCATCTCGCCGGCGATCTGCTTGTTCATCAGGCCGCGCACCACCAGCGCCATCACTTCGCGCTCGCGCGGCGTGAGGGTGTCGTAGCGCCGGCGCAGGTCGGCGCTGGACTGGTCGGCCGCGCGCCGCGCGGCGTCGCGCTCGAGCGCGCTGGTCACGGCGTCGAGCATGTCCTGGTCGCGGAACGGCTTGGCGAGGAAGTCGGTGGCGCCCGCCTTCATGGCCTTGACCGACATGGCGATGTCGCCGTGCGCGGTCATGAAGACGATCGGGATCGGGATGCGCCCGGCCGCGATCTGCTCCTGCACGGCCAGGCCGCTCTGGCCCTTGAGGCGCACGTCCAGGATCAGGCAGCTCGGCGCGTCGCCGAGCTCGTGCGCGAGGAATTCCTGCGCCGAGGCGAACGCCTCGACGCGCAGCCCCACCGAGCGCAGCAGCATGCCGACGGCGACGCGCATCGACTCGTCGTCGTCCACCACGTAGACGACCCCCGTACCCCCGCTTGCGCCGGGCTCATTGCTCATGGCTGGCTCCCTTGGTATTGCCTCCGGCCACGCCGGCGGCATCGCCGTCGTCCGGCTCGTGCAGGGGCAGCAGCACCTGCAGCAGCGCGCCGCCCTCCGGCGGCGACTCGGCCCAGATGCGCCCGCCGTGCGCCTCGATGATGGAGCGGCAGATCGACAGCCCCATGCCCATGCCGTCGGCCTTGGTGGTGAAGAAGGCGTTGAACAGGCGCCCGGCGTCCTCGGGCGCGATGCCCTTGCCGGAGTCGCGCACCTCGACCCGCACGTGCCGCTCGTCGGCCGCGCGCGTGGCGACCCGCAGGCAGCGCCGTCCGCCGACCGAATCCATCGCCTGCACCGCGTTCATCAGCAGGTTGATGAGCACCTGCTGGAGCTGGATGCGGTCGCCGCAGATCAGCGCGGGCGGCTCGCCCAGGCGCAGCTCGGCCTCCACGTGGTGGTCCTGCAGCTCGCGCCGCACCAGCGCCAGCGATTCGTCGACCAGCGCGTTGAGGTCCATCTCCGCGTAGCTGGGATCGCGCTTCTGCGCCATCGAGCGGATCTGGCGGATGATCTCGCTGGAGCGCCGGGCGTCGCGGATCATCTGCCGGATCGACTCGGTGGCCTCGCCGACCTCGGGCTGCGGGCGGTTGAGCCAGCGCAGCGCGGAGTCGCCGCAGGTGACGATGGCGGCGATCGGCTGCGTCACCTCGTGCGCGATCGACGCCGCCAGCTCGCCCAGCGTGGTGACGCGCATCACGTGCGCCAGCTCGGACAAGGTGCGCTGCAGCGCCTGCTGCGTCAGCGTGGTGTCGGTGACGTCCATGAGCGCGCCCACGTACTCGTAGCGGCCGGCCGCGGCCACGGTCCGCCGCGCCACCAGGTGCACGTGCTTGACGGTGCCGTCCGGCAGCAGCAGGCGGTGCGCCACGTCGATCTGCGGCACGCCGGCACGCGCCTGCTCGCGCGCGGCCTGCACCAGCGCGAGGTCTTCCGGATGGGTGCGCTCGATCACCCGCTCCGCGCTCGGCTGCACGTCCCGGCCGTAGCCGAAGATGGAGTAGGCCTCGTCCGACCACGTCATGGCGCCCTCGGGCAGCCGCATGGCGATGCTGCCGGTCTTGCTCAGCTGCTGCGCCTCCGCCAGGAAGGCCTCGCTCTGCGCCAGCGCCGCCTCGGCGCGCTGGCGCTCGGTGATGTCGTTGTTGGTGGCGATGATGGCGACCGGCTTGCCGGCGCCGTCGCGCCACAGGGCCCAGCGGCTGGAGATGACCACGCGCGCGCCGTCGCGGCGGACGCGCTCCAGCTCGCCGTCCCAGCGCCCGTTGCGCAGCAGCTCCTCGTGGATCCGCTCCGGCGGGATCGGGAAGCGCGTCTGCGTCAGGCTGTGCATGGGCTGCCCGATAGCCTGCGCGGCGGTCCAGCCGTACACCTCCTCGGCGCCGTGGTTCCAGAAGGTGATGATGTCGTTGAGGTCGTAGACGACGATGGCGTCGTGCGTCATGTCGAGCATCTGCACCTGCTCGCGCAGGCGCGCGTTGCTGGCCAGGTTGCGCACCGCCAGCAGCGAGGTGATGCCGATCGCCAGCAGGCTGAACACGCAGCGCGCCAGCGAGCCGCCGCCCATGTGCGCGCCCTTGGACAGCAGGAAGCCGATCACGGTGAGGACGGCGCAGACCACCGCCACCGCCAGCGTGGCGCGGCGCGAGCCGGTCAGCGCGACCAGCAGCACCACCACCACGTAGAGGACCGCGATGGCGATGTCCAGCGGCGTCAGCGCGTCGATCAGGAAGACCGCGACGGCCAGCAGCGCGGCCGCGCCCAGCAGGATGCGCGAGTCCGACAGCGCGGGGTCGCCCGCCCGGAACGACTCATTCATCGCGGGGCTGCCGGCGCGCGGCGGGCGCGAAGGGAATGGGGGCGGCGCATCTGGGGGGCGGCTCATTTCGGACAAACCGATTCGATGGCATGGTTCCTCGGCGCTTCGTTTTCTGCGGTGGCCGGCGGTGGCCCGGCGCACGCGGCGAACGCGGCACGCCGGGCATGGCGCGGAAAATTATACCGTTGCGCGGCCTTTGTCCCTGTGCCGGAAACGACGAACCCGGCGACCAATCCAACGGCCAATCCGACGGCAAACCCATCGACAAGTCCACCGGCGCCGCTCAACGGCCCGGCGCCGCGTCGCCGCGCGCGATCCGGTCCAGGCATTCCTGCACGGAAGCGCCGTCGACCGGCTTGCAGAGAAACGACAGCGCCCCGCTCTCCATCGCCTGCCGGCGGATCGCCTCGGTGCAGAACGCGGTGATGAAGATCACCGGAATGCGGCAGCCGGCCTCCACCAGCTTGCGCTGCATCTCCAGGCCGGTCATGCCCGGCATCTGGATGTCGGAGATCACCCCGGCCACCTCGGCGGCGCGGCCCGAATCGAGAAAGGCGTGGGCCGAAGCGAACAAAAGCACCTTCCAGCCCAGCGAGCGCACCAGGCTTGACGTGGCGAGGCGAACGGAATCGTCGTCGTCAACGATGGCGATTATCTGGTTGTTATGCAAAGCGACTACCTCGACCAAGCTGAGCAATGGGTCCGGTGCGCCAGCGGCGGCGGCAGTCCGGCTACCCTCGACTGCATGATACGGGCGGCGTTTTGCGCGCGGAATCATATATAGGTATATGCGCCGGCGCGCCGGGGCGCGGAAACTGGTGGCCGTGCCGTCCCGGCATCACTTCCGGCGGGAGGCAGGAAAAGAGGGGGAGCGGCGGCGCGCGCTACGCCGCCGCCTCGTGCTGCCTAGGAAGGCACCCACCAGCGGTGCAGCCAGCGCGCCAGCGTATCGAGCGCGAAGCCCAGCACGCCGATCACCAGCACGGTGGCGAGCAGCTCGGAGTAGGCCAGGCGGTCGCGCGTGTCGAGGATGAAGTAGCCCAGCCCGGCGTTGACGCCGAGCATTTCCGCCGGCACCAGCACGATCCAGACGATGCCGATCGACAGCCGCAGCCCGGTCAGCATGCTGCTGACCGCGCCGGGCAGCACCACGCGCGTGAGCATCTCGGCGCGCGTGGCGGCCAGGCTGCGCGCCAGCAGGATCCAGCGCGCGTCGAGCTGGCGCACGCCGGCGGCGGTGCTGAGCAGGATCGGCCAGACGCCGGCGAAGGCCAGCAGGAACACCACCGAGCGGTCGCCCACGCCGAGCACCATCACCACCACGGGCATCCACGACAGCGGCGAGATCATGCGCAGGAACTGGAAAGCCGGCGAGACCGCGGCATCGACGGCGCGGGCGCCGCCGACCAGCAGGCCCAGCGGCACGCCCGCCAGCAGCGCGATGGCCAGCCCGAGCAGCACGCGCTTCAGGCTGGCGGCGACGTGCATGGGCAGGTCCGGCTGGCGCAGCAGTTCCGCCAGGCTGGCCAGCGTGGCCGCCGGCGTGAAGCGCGCCGCCAGGCCCTCGGCCCGGCCCGCGCCGGTGGCGAGCCACCACAGCAGCACCAGGACCGCCAGCCCGGCCAGGCCGCGCCACAGGTCGGCGTGGAACGTGCGCTTTGCGGCGCCCTTTGTCGTGCCCGTTTCCGCGCCCTTCGCCGGCGCGTTCGCGGTTGCGTTCGCGGGCGCGACGATGGCTCCGCTCGTCAGCCCATTCGCCGAACCATCCCCCGGCCCCCGCGCCGGCACGTTCTCCCGCTGCGTCACGCCGCGATCTCCTCCTGCCGCGTGAAGCCCTCGGGGAAGCCGAAGGCCTTGAGGCCGCCGGCGTCGGCCAGCGCGCGCCGCACGAAGCGGTCGTCGACCAGCTCGCGCGCCGCGCGCTGCGGGTCGAGCGTGGCGAGGAACGCGCTGTTGCCTTCGATCAGCGTGCCCTTCAGGCGCCGCACCAGTTCCTCGGTGTAGCTCGGATACGGATAGGGCTGGAAGTCGATGCGGTTGTCCTTCCAGTCGGGATGGTGGATGGCGCCGCTGGCAAGATAGCGGCCGTGGTCGCCGGCATCGGGGGCGAGCACCTTGCGCAGCGCGTCGAGCGTGTGCGGCGTGTAGCGGTTGGCGCCGTCCTTCGACAGCAGCGCCGCGGCCTCGGCACGGTGGTCCTGGGTCCAGCGCTGCGCCCTGACCACGGCGTTGACCACCTTCTGCGACCACTCGGGGCGCCGGTCCAGGTCCTGCTGGTGCATGAACACCACGCAGCAGGCATGGTTGCGCCAGACGTCGCCGGTGAAGCGCAGCACCTTGCCGATCTTGAGCGTCTCGGCGGCGGCGTTGAACGGCTCGGCGACAATGTAGCCTTCGATCTGGCGCGAGGCCAGCGCCGGCGGCATGTCGGACGGCGCCATCACCGCCAGGTTGACCTCGTTCGGCGCCAGCGCGCCGGTCTTCTTCGTCACCGGCACCAGGCCGTCCTTCCTCAGCAGCGTCTGCAGCACCACGTTGTGGATGGAGTACCAGAACGGGATCGCCACGGTCTTGCCGCCGAGGTCGCGCACCGACGACACCTGCGGCGCCACCGTCAGCGCGGAGCCGCCGACGTGGTTCCACGCCACCACCCTGGCCGGCACCTGGCTGCCGAAGCGCGCCCACACCGTCATCGGCGACAGCAGGTGGACCACGTTGACCTGGCCGGAGATGAACGCCTCCACCAGCTGGGCCCAGCTGCGCAGCAGGGTCGGCTTCTCGGCCTTGATGCCTTCCTGCTCGAAATAGCCGTTGTTGTGCGCCACCAGCAGCGGCGTGGCGTCGGTGATGGGCAGGTAGCCGATGCGCACCGGCGCATCGGGCTCCGCGGCCGCGCGCGCGTTCAGGGCATTGAGCAGCGGCAGCGCCCCGCCGGCGGTAAACAGCGTGGCGAGCTTGAGCAGCTCACGCCGGGACATCGGTACCTGGCACATCGTTCACCTCGTCGGTTGGGTTCGTGATTGGTCAAACGGAAGCCGGCCGCAGCAGCCGGCGCAGGTGCAGCACGATCTCGATGCGCAGCGCGCCGAGCGCCTCGACCTGCGACTCGCGCGGGTGCGGCAGGCCGATGCGCCATTCGTGCGCGACCGAGGCCGGCGCGCCGGGCGGGCCGCCGAGCAGCACGATGCGGTCGGACAGCAGCAGCGCTTCGTCGATGTCGTGCGTGATCAGCAAGGTGGCGGGCCGGTAGGCGCGCACGATGCCAAGCAGCAGCGCCTGCATGTCGACGCGCGTGATTTCGTCGAGCGCGCCGAACGGCTCGTCGAGCAGCAGTGCCCGCGGCTGGCGCGCCAGGCAGCGGGCCAGCGCCACGCGCTGCGCCATGCCGCCGGACAACTGCGCCGGGAACAGGTGGCGCGCGTCCAGCAGGCCAACCGCCGCCAGCGTCTGCGTCACGCGCCCGGCGCGCTCGCCGCGGCCGATGGCGGGCTGGCGGCGAAAGCCCAGGCCAAACCCGACGTTGTGCTCCACCGACAGCCACGGCAGCAGGCAGGCGTCCTGGAACGCCACCGCGATGCGCGGATGCGGCGCGGCCAGCGTCTCGCCCAGCATGCGCACGCTGCCGCGGGTCGGCTGCTGCAGGCCGGCGAGCAGGCGCAGCAGGCTGGACTTGCCGGCGCCGCTGGGGCCGATCACGGAGACGATCTCGCCCGGCGCCAGGCGCAGGTCGAGCCGGTCCAGCACGGTGCGCGCGCCGCCGGCGGCGCCATACGCCAGCGCGACGCCCGCGGCTTCGAGCAGCGCGCCGCTCATGCCGCCTCGCGCGGCGCCTGCCCGGGCTGCGGGCGCGCCAGCTCGGCTTTCAGCTGCACCAGGCTGGGCGTGACCACCGGCAGGAAGGCCGCCTCGCGCCAGCGCCGCGCGAAGCCGTCGTTGCGCGAGCGCAGGTAGGCCGCGCCGCCGCGCGCCTGCAGCTCGAGCTGCATCGCGGCCAGCGCCAGCTCGACCAGGCGGATGCGGATGGCGAACAGCGCGCGCGGCGCGGCGAGGAAATCGTCGCGGTCCGCGCTGCCGTCCGCGCTGCCGTCCGCGTTGCCGTCCACCCCGCCGGCCAGCCGCGCGGCCAGCGCTTCCAGCTCGCCGGCCAGCGCGTCGAGCTCGTCGTCGAGCACCGAGCGGCCGGCGCCGCTGCGCCCCCGCGCCGCCGCCAGGGCGCGCCGCGCCAGCCCGATCGACAGGCCGCATTGCAGGCCGAGAAAGGCCGGGCGCACGCGCGGCAGGAAATGGTGCGCGTCCTCGTGCAGCAGCCAGCCGGCATCCAGCGCCACGGCGTCGAAGCGCAGCGTCGCGGTGTGGCTGCTGCGCAGGCCGATCAGGTCGAGGTCGTCGCCGCGCGCCACGCCGGCCAGCGGATACGGGATGGCGTAGACGCCGGCGCGGCCGGTGGCGAGGTCGTCGGCCGCCACCGCGACCGCGAAGCCGTCCGGGTTCAGGTTGGTGACCCACGGCAGCGCGCCGTCGATCTGCCAGCCGGTGTCGGTGGCGCGCGCGCTGACCTGCAGCGCCTCGATGCCGCCGAGGAACTTCATGGCGTTGGACAGCCCGGTGGCGCCGGCCAGCGTGCCTTCCAGCAGCGGCCCCAGCCAGCGCCCGGCCAGCGCGCGGTTGGGCGTCTGCAGCAGGTATTCGATGAAGGTGCGCTGCCCCCACAGCACGAACGCGGCGGTCTGCGAATGCCCGGCCACCGCGGCGATGGCGGCGATGGCGTCCGAGGTCCTGCCGCCGTCGCCGCCGGCCGCGCGCGGCACGCCGACGCGGAACAGGCCGGCCTGCGCCAGCCGCGCGAGCAGCGCGGCCGGATCGGCGCCGCCGCTGTCGAGCGCGTCGGCGTGGTCGTCAAGCCATTGCGCGAGGGTCGGGTCGAGCGTGGTCATCGGGCACTCCTGTGCTTGGCTTCGGTGGCGGGCCGCATCAGGCCGCGCCGCGCGTCCAGCGGTAGCTTTCCAGTTCGGGGTTGAGCGGCGTCTGCGACAGGTTGTTGCCGAAGTTGCACAGCGTGGCCAGGGCCACGCCGAGCACCACGTCGAGCGCCTGAGCCGCCTCGAAGCCGGCCGCCACGAAGGCGTCGAAATCGGACTGCGGCACCGCGCCGCGGTCGCGGATCACGGCGCGGGTGAACGCCGCCAGCGCTTCGAGGCGGGCGTCCGGCACCGTGGTCTGGGCGCGCAGCGCGCCCACGGTGTCGGCGTCGAACTTCACCTTCTTGAGCGCGACCGCGGTGTGGCCGGCCACGCAGAAGCCGCAGCCGTGCGTGGCCGCCGCGGTGATCTGCACCACCTCGCGCTCAGCCAGCGTCAGCGAGCCGCGGCCGTTGATCTCCGACAGCGTCAGGTAGGCTTCCAGCGCGGCCGGCGCGTTGGACAGCGCGGCGATCAGGTTGGGCAGGTAGCCGTTGCTGGCGATGGCGCGCGCGACGAAGGGCCGGCTGGCCTCGGGGGCGGTGTCTGCGGTGTTGAGGGGAAAGCGGCTCATGGCGTCGGGGGAAAGGTGTTGGACACAGGCCGATTGTGCGATCCGCCGGTGCGCCCCGCCATGCGCGAGTGTCGCGATTTCCTGCTGTTTCGTCTGCGAATGCGCGCGCGGCTTATTCCAGCGCCGGCGCCGCGTGCGGCAGCGCCGACGGCGCGCCCTGCGGGCCCGACTGGCCCGGCTGGCCCTGCCGGCGCACCGCGCCCGGCTGCTCGCCGGTGGCCTTCTTGAACGCCCGCGCGAACGCGGCTTCGGAGCGGTAGCCCACCTGCTCGGCCACCTGCGCAACGCTGCAGCGGCTGGCCAGCAGCTGCGACGCGATCTTCATGCGCAGCAGCAGCAGGAACGCCGCCGGCGACTGCCCGCAGGTTTCCGTGAAGCGCTTGCAGAACGTGGCGCGCGACATGTGGACCAGCTCCGCCATCGACTCCAGCGTCCAGGGCCGCCCGGGATGCCGGATCAGCGCCAGCATCAGGCTGGAGAATTCCGCGCTGCGCAGCAGCGGCCACAGGCCGCGCGCCACGTCCTCGCGCGTGGCGAGATGCCGCACCACGTAGAACAGCAGCAGGTCGACCAGCCGCGCGATCAGCGGCGACGGCTCGGCGTCGCCGCGGCGCGCCTCGGCCAGGATCAGGTCGAACAGCGGGCGCGCGCCGGCCAGCGCCTGGTCCCGCGCGGGCAGCACGAGGTAGTCGGGAAACGGCGCCAGCAGGACTTCGCTCAGGCCGGGGCGGAAATCGAAGAAGCCGCAGGCCAGCCCGGTGCCGTCCGGCGCGGGCGGCTCGAGCGGCTGCATGGCGGCGGCCGGCGCGCAGGCCTGACCGTCGGCATGCGGGCCGAGATGATGGGGCACGTCGCGCAGGAAGAACACCGCGTCGCCGGCCTGCAGCGGCACGCCGGGCTCGCCGGGCAGGTGCAGCCAGCATTCGCCGTGCAGCACGAGGTGGAAGCCCGCGCGCATGCGGCCGGCGACCGAGGCGCGCCAGCTGCCGCAATACTGCCCGATGTGAAAGAGGGTGGTCTCGAGTTCCAGGCTGCTCAGAACCCAGTGGACCAGGCGATCCGTGTGATGCATAGCGTGCGAGGACGAGCGCCGCACGGAAAGCGCGGCCCGACTGGTCACGATAGCCCACCAGCCGGGCACGGCTAAGGATTTTTTCCGCATGTGCATATGCGCATGCGGCGGGGCCGGCGATGCGCCGGCCCGGGCGCGGCGCACGCGGCTATTGCAGCAGCGCGTCCTCGAACGCCTTCTGCGACGGCGCGCCGAACAGCGCGTCGAAGCCGCGCGCGCCGCGCGCCGCCGGCTCGCCGCC
>NZ_AQPL01000106.1:0-5861 GCF_000395345.1 Cupriavidus sp. WS
CTCGCCGCCGGTGTCGACGGGCGGCTCCATGCCGCCTTCCAGCAGCCGGCGCAGCGCGTCCAGCCCATCGGCCATCCCCTGCGCGGCGGCGCCGGGCAGCAGCGTGGTCAGGCTGACGCGGCGCACGCCGAGTTCGCGGATGCGCCGCAGCGGCAGGCTGGCCGACGACGGGCTCGGCGCCAGCCCGGTGCCGATGCTCAGCGTGACGGGAATCTCCAGCGCCCCGACCAGCCGCTCCACGTTCGACGCGGTGCGCGGCGCGATCGGCAGCAGCAGGTCCGCGCCGGCCGCCTCATACGCCCGCGCGCGCGCGATCACCTGCTCGGGCGGCTCGCAGGCGAAGGCGTCGGTGCGGGCGATGATGAGGAAATCCGGGTCCCGCCGCGCGGCCCGCGCCGCGCGGATCTTGCCCACCATCTCCGCCACCGGCACCACTTCCTTGGCCGCGCCGGCGCCCCAGCGCCGCGGCACCACCTGGTCTTCGAGGTTGAGCCCGGCGGCGCCGGCTTCCTCGAACAGCTCCACCGCGTAGTGGACGCCGCGCGCGTTGCCGAAGCCGGCGTCGCCGTCCGCGGTGATCGGGATGGCCGAAGCCCGGACCAGCCGGCGGCAGTGCTCGACGGTCTCGGTCAGCGTCAGCAGGCCGATGTCCGGCACGCCCAGCAGCGCGTACGAGAGCATCGCGCCGCTGATGCAGGCGCTGCGGTAGCCGGCCTGCTCGACCAGCCGCAGGCTGAAGACGTCGTGCACGGCCGGCGCGACGACGAAGGCTTCCTCGCGCAGCAGCGCGCGCAGCGCGGCCCTGGCCGCGGCCGGCGTGGGGCGCGGCGTGGGAGGCGTTGAGGTGTTGGTTTCCATGCGAGTCTGCGCGCGCGCCGTCATGACGGCATGCACGCGGCCATGCGTCCGCGCGCCAGCAGCAGCGCGGCGCGGCGCCGCGCGCTTTCGGTCTCGTGCGGCAGCGCGCCGTCGTCCTCTCGCAGCGCGCCGGCATCGCGCACGGCCAGCGCCGCGCGCGCGGCGTCCAGCTCGCGCGCGGTGGGCGCGTAGGCCGCGTTCACCACCGCGACCTGCTCCGCGTTGACGCAGGTGGCGGCCTGGAAGCCGAACGCCCGCGAGCGCCGCACCATCGCCGCGAACTCGTCCGCGTTGCGGTAGTCGACCACGCTGGCGAGATAACCGAGCGGCACGATGCCGGCCGCGACCGCGGCGAAGATCATCTGCTGCTTGGGCAGGCGCAAGGTGTCCTCGGACGACACCATCGCGCATTCGCGGGCAACGTCCTCGCCGCCCAGCCCGATCGCCACCAGGCGGCGGCTGGCGCGGCAGATCTCTTCCATGCGGCCGATGGCCGCGGCGGTCTCCACCAGCGCGATCAGCCGGATGCCGCCGGCGGCCAGCCCGCGGCGGCGCTCCCACGCGCCGACCAGCTCGTCGACCAGCATCAGGTGCTGCGCGCCCATCGCCTTGGTCATCATGATGGCGTCGGCGCCGGCGGCGACCGCGTGCTCGATGTCGGCGGCGGCCAGGTCCATGCGCCGGTTGATGCGCACCGCCACGCCCATGCCGGCGGCGCGGCACGCGGCGGCGGCGCGCGGCAGCGCCTGCCGGGCCTGCGCCTTGTGCGGATAGGGCACGAAATCCTCGAGGTCCAGGATGGCGGCATGCGCGCCGCTGCGCAGCGCGTCCTCGAGCCGCCGCGCGTCGTGCGCGGGAACGTACAGCAGCGATAGCCAGGGCAGCGGCGTGGCGTCTTGGGTCATGGGTTCGGTCAGTCGGCGGTGATGTGCTGCGAGACCACGATCTTCTGGCGCAGCTTGTATTCGCGGTGGATCAGGTCGGTGAACTGCTCGGCGGTGGTGGACTGCGGCAGCGCGCCGTTGCGCTGCAGGACCGCGACCAGCTCCGGGCTGCGCAGTGCGCCCGCGCTGGCGTCGCCCAGCACCTTCCGGACCGCGGGCGGCAGGCCGGCGGGGCCGGCCAGGCCGAACCACGCCATGTTGTTCATCTCCGGCAGGCCGGCCTCGGCGTAGGTCGGCACGTCCGGCAGCTCCGGAATCCGCTTCGCCGACGCCACCGCCAGCGCGCGCAGCTTGCCGGACTTGATGAAGGCCAGCGAGGACGACACGTTGTCGAACTGCGCGGCGACCTGCCCCGCCACCGTGTCGGCCAGCGCCGGGCCGGAGCCGCGGTAGGGCACGTGCGCGATCTCGGTGCGGGTCAGGCGCTTGAACAGCTCGCCGTCGAGATGGGCGATGCTGCCCACGCCCGAGGTCGCATACGAATACTTGCCCGGGTTCGCCTTGAGCAGCGCGATGAATTCCTGCAGCGTGCGGGCCGGGATGTTCGGGTTGACCGTCACCACGTTGGGCACGAAGGCGATCAGCGAGACCGGCGTGAAGTCGGCCATCGGGTCGTAGGCCGGCTTGCGCGAGGTCAGCGGCGCCGTGGCCAGCGTGCTCACGGTGGCGATGCCGAGCGTGTAGCCGTCCGCCTCGGCGCGCGCCACCGCGGCCGCGCCGATCATGCCGCCGGCGCCGGCGCGGTTGTCGACCACCACCGGCTGCCCCAGGCGCTTGCCCAGCTCCAGCGCGAAGGCGCGGCCGACGATGTCGGTGGTGCCGCCGGCGGCGTAGGGCACGATCAGGTGGATCGGCCTGGACGGATAGGCCTCGGCTGCCGGCGCCGTGCCGGACCAGGCCGCGGCGGCGATCAGGAACAGGCCGGCGGCGCGGCGAAGCGGTGCGTGGCGAAGCGGAGTCGGCTTGGACATGGAGGACATGGCGGGCGCGTTGGCGAGAGGGGTCGGCATGGTGACCGTGGAGGAAAAGGAAAAGGCGGCGGCCGCGGCCAGCCGCGGCGCGATGTCGCGCGGGCCGGCCATCGTCATTCCTTCGGCATGCTGGCCGCGAGCTTGCGCATGACCGCCTGGCGGCCCGCGATGTCCCTGGCCCAGGCGTCGCCGTCGAGATAAGCCAGCACCGGCGCGTCGTTGCCGGCCTGGCGCAGGTAGTCGGGGTCCCTGAGCGTGGCCTGGATGGCCTGCCGCAGCCGCGCCACCAGCGCCGCCGGCACGCCGGCGGGCACGGCGATGCCGCGCTCGGCCGGCATCACGTCGTCGATGCCCTGCTCGCGCGCGGTGGGCACGTTCGGCACCGAGGCCGCGCGCCGCTCGCCCATCTGCGCGAGGATCTTCAGCGGCACGGCCTCCTTGCCCACGTCCTGCATCTCGCCGGTGGTCACGGCGGCGAAGTCGATATGGCCGCCGAACAGCGCGGTCTTGGACTGCGAGGTGCCGTTGAAGGGGATGTCGTTGAGCTTCACGCCGCCGGCGTTCTGCAGTTGCAGCAGCGCGAGATGGCCGTTGGTGCCCACGCCGTTGTGGCCGAACGAGAGCGAGCCGGGGCGCTGCCTGAGCGCCGCCACCACCTCGCCCAGCGTGTTGTACGGGCTGTCCTTGCGCGCCACCAGGATGGTCGGGTCGCTCAGCACGCGCGCCACCAGCCGCAGCGCGGCGGGATCGAACTGGGTCTTGCGGTACAGCGGCACGAACGCCATCGCCGGCAGGTTCACCACGCCGATGGTGTAGCCGTCGGCCGGCGCGCGCATCAGCCCGATGTTGGCGATCTCCCCGGCCGCGCCCGGCTTGTTCTGCACCACCAGCGTGGCGTGGCCGCCCAGGTGCTTCTGGATGAACGGCGCCATCGTGCGCGCCATCGTGTCGGTGCCGCCGCCGGCGGCGAAGCCGACCAGCACCTGGATCGGTTTGTCGTCGGGCCATTGCGCCAGCGCGCCGGCGGCGGCGGTGGCCAGCAGACAGAAGCACAGGGCGCGCAGGCCGCGTTTGCTCATGATTCTTCACCGGGGCGTAGTTGGACAATGCGACAAAGATACGCAGCCCCCTCTGATGAAGAAAGCGACAAATATTCAATCCGTCACGTGAAGAAAAGGAATATGATCCGTCCCCATCGATCCGGGGGCCGCCGATGACGCTCAAGCAATTGGAAGCATTCTTCTGGGCCGCGAAGCTCAACAGCTTCGCGGTGGCGGCCAGGCGCCTGCATGTGACGCAGTCGACCCTGTCCAAGCGCATCGCCGAGCTGGAAAGCGACCTCGGCAAGCCGCTGTTCGACCGCACCGGCCAGCGCGCCGTGCTCACCGACGCCGGCGAGCAGCTGGTGGCGCACGCCACGCAGATGCTGGACATCGAGAGCCGCATCCGCGCCGACCTCGACGTGGCGGCGTCGCTGCGCGGCACCACGCGCTTCGGCATCAGCGAGCTGGTGGCCTCGACGTGGTTCCCGCGCTTCGTGGCGCGCGTGCGCCACCTGCATCCCAACCTCGCGCTGGAGCCGCAGGTGGACCTGACGCGCAACCTCGAGCGGCGCCTGGAGCGCGGCGAGCTGGACTTCGCCATCGTGCCGGGCCCGGTGCCGTCGACGGCGCTGTCGTCCGACCTGCTTGGCGAGCTGGAATACCGCTGGATGGCCGCGCCGCAGCGCCTCGCCGCCGGCACCCGGCTCACGCCCGCGCACTTCGCCGACAACCCGGTCATCATGCTCAGCGCCGAGGCCGGCCTGTCGCGCGCGCTGGAGAACTGGGCGGACAGCCAGCAGATCGTGATCTCGCGCGCGGTGGTGTGCAACAGCCTGTCGGCGGTGATCGCGCTGGTGATCGCCGGCGTGGGCATCAGCCTGTTTCCGCGCGCCTACGTCGCGCCGCTGATCCGCGCGGGCAAGCTGGCCGAGCTGTCGAGCACGCCCACGCCGCACAACCTGCGCTACTGCTTCCACTGGCGCAGCGGCGACGCGCGCTCGCTGGTGTCCACGCTGCGCGCGATCGCCGGCGAGGAGGCCGACTTCGCGGCGGCGTCGGCGCTGTGGCCGCTCATCGGCTGAGAAGTCGTTTCAAAAAGATCCTGGCGTCGTTGCGGGGCACGGCAAGTACCACTTGTACTGTCTGCGGCCCCGCGCCTGGCCAGGACCGCTTCGCTTCATTTTGAAACAACGTCTTGGGCACTGGTTAAAGCCCCGCCGGGGCCGCGCCGGCGTTCAGCGTGCGCTCATTTGCGTCCACTCACCTGCGCCAGCGCCTGCCTGACCGCCGCGACCGCCCGCGCCACGTCGTCGCCGGTGGTGCGCCAGTTGCAGACCGAGACCCGCATGCAGCGCTGGCCGCGCCACGTGGTGCCGCCGAAGTAGGCCTCGCCGCCGGCGGCGACGGCGGCGATCACCGCGTCGGTGTGGCGCTCGTGGTCGGCGGCGCGCGCGCCGGCGCCCGGCGCCGGGAAGCGCACCAGCCCCTGGTTGACCTCGGAGCGCCACACCACCTCGGCGCCGTCGAGCGCGCCGATGCCATCCACCAGCGCGCCGGCCAGCGCGCTGGTGCGCTCCAGCAGTTCGGCCACGCCCTGCCGGCCCAGCTGGCGCAGCGCCGCGTAGGTGGTCACGGCGCGGCCGCGGCGCGACCACTCGGCGTTCCAGTCGAGCGCGTCGCGCGCGCCGTCCACCTGCAGCAGATAACTCTCGCGGTGCGACATCGCGGCGAAGTGCGCGGCCGGGTCGGCCACGAAGGCGTAGCCGCAGTCATACGGCACGTTGAGCCACTTGTGGCCGTCGGCCACCCAGGAATCCGCCGTGCCGGCCGCCGCCACCAGGTGGCGCAGGCGCGGGCTGGCCGCCGCCCACAGGCCGAACGCGCCGTCCACGTGCACCCAGGCGCCGCGCGCGCGCGCCAGCGGCACCAGCGCGGCGAAGTCGTCGTAGGCACCGGTGTTGAGGTCGCCGGCCTGGAGCACCACGATGGCCGGCACGCCGGGCTCGCTGTCCAGCGCGAACTGCAGCGTGGCGGGCGCCAGCCGG
>NZ_AQPL01000107.1:0-4150 GCF_000395345.1 Cupriavidus sp. WS
CCCAGCCGGCCGCGCGCGTCGGTCGGCAGGCTCACCAGCGCGCGGCGGCCCAGGCCCAGCAGCCGCAGCGCGCGCTGCAGCGAGCCGTGGTGCTGGTCGCTGGTCAGCACGCGCACGCGCGGCGCGCCCCACAGGCCGTCTTCCTCCACGTTCCAGCCGGCGCGCGCCAGCAGCGCGTGCCGCGCCGCGGCCAGCGCCACCGTGTGCGCCGTCTGCGAGCCCGTGACCAGCGCGAAGCTGGCCGCCGCCGGCAGTTGCAGCAGGTCCTTGAGCCAGGCGCCGCAGGTTTCCTCGATCACCGCCTCGGCCGGGCTGCAGGCGTGGATGGCGGCGTTCTGGTCCCACACCGAGGTCAGCCAGTCGGCCGCCAGCGCCGCCGGCAGGCTGCCGCCGATCACCCAGGCGAAGAAGCGGCCGCTGGCGCTGCGCATGAGGCCGTCGCCGGTGTTCTCGACCAGCTCGCCGATCACGCGCGCGGGATCGAGCGAGCCTTCCTGCAGCGCGGCGGCAAAGCGCGCGCGCAGCGTCTGCAGCGAGGCCGTGGCGGCCACGGGGCCGTCGGCCAGGCTGGCCAGGTAGTCGCGGGCGTGCGCCAGCGTCTGTTCGAGCAGGGGGATTTCGGTGGACTGGCCGGGGTCGTGCATCGTGTCTGCCTGGAGGCTGGGTGGTGTTGAGCGAAATGATCCTGCGCGCAAGACTAGCGGGCCGATGCGCGCCGCGCTATCGACATTTCGCGGCGCTTCGTTTAGTTTTCCTCAACATGAAGACATTGCTCCCACCCCTGAACGCCCTGCTGGCGTTCGACGCCGCCGCCCGCTGCCTGAACCTGGGCGCCGCCGCCGACCTGCTGTGCGTGACCAAGGGCGCGGTCAGCCTGCAGCTCAAGCGGCTGGAACAGAGCCTGGGCGTGGCGCTGTTCGCGCGCTCGCCGCGCGGCCTGGCGCTGACGCCGGCCGGCGAGGCCTATTTCCAGGCCGTGAGCGGCGCGCTCGGGCTGATCGGGCAGGCCACCGCGGCGGCGCGCACGGCCGCCGCGCCCCGGCTCGCCATCAGTTGCACGCCGGGTTTCGCCGCGCAGTGGCTGGTGCCGCGGCTGGGCGCGTTCGAGGCGCGCCACCCGCAGGTCGACCTGCGCATCAAGGCCTCCAACCAGGTGGCCGACTTCGCCCGCGACGGCATCGCCTTCGCGGTGCGCCACGGCCGCGGCCGCTATCCCGGCCTGCGCGCGCACAAGCTGTTCGACGACGACCTGAGCGTGGTGTCGGCCCCGGCGCTGCTGCGCGGGCGCCGCGCGAAACCGGCGCGGCGCGACGTGGCGGCGCAGGTGCTGCTGCACGACGAGCACCGCGGCGACTGGTCGCTGTGGCTGGCCGATGCCGGCCTGCCCCCCGCGCTGGCGCGCAAGGGGCCGGTCTTCACCGACTCCAACGGCGTGATGGAAGCCGCGCGCGCCGGCCACGGCGTGGCGCTGGTGCCGCGCGCGCTGGCGCAGCCGGACCTGGCCGCGCGCCGCCTGGCGGACTGGTTCGGCGCCGCCGCGCCGAGCGGGCTGGCCTATTACCTGGTGTATCCCGAGGCCACGCTGCACGGCGCCGGCGCGCCGGCCTTGCGCGACTGGCTGCTGGAGCAGGCCGGGCAGCCGGCGGCCGCCGTCATTCGAGACGGATGTTCGCCTTCTGGATGACGTCGCTCATCAGCGCGTCGTCGCGGCCGATCTGGGTCTTGAACGCGGCCGGGTCCTGGTAGTCCGCCTTCATGCTCATCTTGCCGAGCTGGTCCTTGTCGAGCCCGGCCACGATCTCGCGCGACAGCGCGCCGAACCGGTCCACCACGGCCTGCGGCGTGCCCCTCGGCACGAACAGCCCGTACCAGTTGGGCACGTCGATGTCGGTGCCGAGCTCCTTCAGGGTCGGCACCGAGGGCAGGTCCGGGTTGCGCAGCGCCACCATGCTGGCCACGGCCTGCACCTGCCCGGCCTTGACCTGCGGCACCAGCACGCTGTCGTAAGCGATGTCGATGCGCCCGGAGACCACCTCGGAGATCAGGTCGGCCGAGCCCTTGTAGGGCACGTGCACGGTATTCATGCCGAGCTTCTGGTTCATCAGCTCGCCCATCAGGTGGGTCATGGTGGCCGGCCCGGCCGAGCCGAAGGTGTACTTGCCCGGGTGCCGCTTCACCTCGGCCACCACCTCGGCCAGCGTGTGGCCGGGAAAGTCCTTGCGCGTGACCATCACCGGAATCCACGAGGTGATCTTGGCCACCGGGATGAAGTCCTTCTGCGCGTCGTAGGGCGTGGCGCGCAGGTGCGGCGTCACCACGAACACGGCGGTCGGCGCCATGAACAGCACGCTACCGTCGCCGGGGCTGCGCGCGGCGGCCTGCGCGCCGATCATGGCGCCGCCGCCGGGCTTGTTCTCGACGATGACCGGCTGGCCGAGCTTCTTGGCCAGCGCGTCGCCGTACAGGCGCGCGATGTTGTCGGCGTTGCCGCCGGCCGGATAAGGCACGATGATGCGCACGGTCTTGTCCTGCGCGCGCGCGGGCGCGGCGGCAAGCACGGGCAGCGCGAGGCCGAGCAGCGCGGCGGCGAGCTGGCGGAGGGAACGGCGGCGGTTCATGAGGTGTCTCCTGCGTTGGCGCTCTGGACGGCGCTCGGCGGTACTCGGCGGTACTCGGTGGGACTTCACGCGGCGCTAGCGCCCCTGGAAGTTGGGCGGGCGCTTCTCGCGGAACGCCTGCTGCCCCTCCCTGGCGTCCTCGGACAGGCGCATGGCGTCGAGCTGCTGCAGCGTGCGCGCATACGACTCGGCCGGGCTGGCCGGCAGCAGCTCGTGCACGAAGCGCTTGATCGCGCGCACCACCAGCGGCGCGTGGCCGGCGATCTCGTGCGCCATCTCCAGCGCCACGCCGAGCTGCTGCCCGGCGGGCACCACCTGGTTGACGAGGCCGACCTCGTAGGCGCGCGCGGCGTCGATGGTGCGCCCGAGCAGCATGATCTCCATCGCCACCTTCTGCGGGATGCGCGCGGCGATGCCGGTGATGAAGCCCTGCGTGAAACCGAGCTTCGCCTCGGGGTACATGAACCTGGTGTTGTCGGCCGCCACGGCAAGGTCGCACATGCCCAGCAGCGTGATGCCGCCGCCGATGCACCAGCCCGCCGCGGCGGCGATGATGGGCTTGTCGGTGGCGATGCCGGCGCCCGGCGTGCAGCGCCAGAACTCGGGGATGTCGTTCAGGTCCGCGCCGGCGGTGAAGGCCTCGTTGCCGGCGCCGGTGACGACGGCCACGCGCTGCGCCGAGCGGTCGAACTCGGCGAACGCGCGCTGCAGGTCCAGCGCCGTGGCCTGCGAGATGACGTTGCGCTTGGCCGCGTTGTCGATGGTGAAGACGGTGACCGGGCCATGCTCTTCGATTTTCAGGCAACTCATTGTGGTTCCTCCCCGAACCGCGCGCGGGCATCGACGGCGACGCAGCCGTCTGCGCCCAGCCTGAGCGGATTCACTTCGATCTCGAAATCGCGCTCGCCCATCTGCGCGGCGAGCGCACCGAAACGCACCAGCACGTCGACGGCGGCCTCCAGGTCCACCGGCGCCGCGCCGCGGTAGCCGGCGAACAGCGGCGCCAGCCTGAGCGAGGCCAGCGCCGCGCGCGCCGCCGCGGCGCCGACCGGCGCCGGCAGCAGCACCACGTCGCGCAGCAGTTCCACCAGCACGCCGCCGCTGCCCACCACCACCATCGGCCCGAACTGCGGGTCGCGGCGCGCGCCCACCAGCAGTTCCACCTCGCCGCCGGCCATGCGCTGCAGGAACCAGCCCTCGATGCGCGCATCGGGCCGCGCGGCGGCGATGCGCGCCGCCATCGCGCCGACCGCGTCGGCCACCTCCTGCGCGCTGCGCAGGTTCAGCGCCACGCCGCCCACCTCCGACTTGTGCACGATGTCCGGCGAGACCACCTTGAGCGCGAGCGGAAAGCCCACCGACGGCGCGGCCTGCCGCGCCGCCTCGGCGTGCGCCACCACCGTGCCGGCGTTGACCGGGATGCCGGCCAGCGCGAGCAGCGCCTTGGCCGCCGCCTCGTCGAGCACGGCGGCGCCGGCCGGCAGGCTCACGGCCAGCCGCGGCCCGCCGTGCGCGGCGGCCGGCGCCGGCTG
>NZ_AQPL01000108.1:0-7674 GCF_000395345.1 Cupriavidus sp. WS
CCTCGCCGAGCCCATCCGTGAACGGCTGGCCGGCCTGCGCCAGCACCGCGCGCGCGCCGTCGGCCAGCCGCGCGGGCTGCATCACGTGGATGACCGGCTTGCCGGCTTCGTCGGCGGCGCGCGCGATCCCGGCGGCCATGCCGGCCAGGTCGGGCGCGGTGGTGATGACCGCCAGGCACAGGTCGGCGCGCGGGTCGGCCATCGCCAGGCGCGTGCTCTGGTAGGCGAAGTCGGGTACCTCGGCCACCTTGGCGCCGAACAGGTCGACCGGGTTGTCGGCCTGGCCGGGCACGTAGAGCGTGGCCAGCCGCGCGCGCGTGTCGGCGTCGAAGCGCGTCATCGGCAATTGCGCGGCGGCCAGCTTGTCGGCACCAAGCGCGGCGCTGCCGCCGGAGGTGGACAGCAGCACCGTGTCGCGCACGCGGTGGCCCGGGTGGCGCGCCATCGCCGCGGCCAGCAGCAGCATGGCGAACACGTCGTCGAGCAGCACCACGTTCTCGGCGCGGCACACCGCCTCCAGCGCGGCGAAGTCGCCGGCCAGGCTGGCCGTGTGCGAGAACGCCGCCTGCCGGCCGGCGGCGGTGCGGCCGGCCTTGACCACCAGCCACGGCTTGCCGGCGGCGCGGGCGCGCGCGGCCAGCGCGCGGAAGCGCGCCGGCGACTTGATGCCTTCGATGTAGGCGCAGATCACCGCGGTGTCGGGGTCGTCGATCAGGAACTCGATGAAATCGCACAGTTCCAGGTCGGCCTGGTTGCCGACCGACACGCAATGGGTGAAGCCCACGCCCATCGCCACCGCGCGGTCGAACAGCGTGCCCATCAGCGCGCCGCTCTGCGTGACGAAGCCGATCGGGCTGCGCGGCAGCCGCTCGATCTCCAGCGCCGGCGACGAGCACAGCACCAGCTGGTTGCGCGGGCTGATGACGCCGAGGCAGTTGGGGCCGATCAGCCGCATGCCGGCCGCGCGCGCGATGGCCACGATCTCCTCCTCCAGCGCGCGCCCGGCGGCGTCCGCGTCGGAAAAGCGCGCCGTGATGACGATGGCGCAGCGCACGCCGCGCGCGGCGCACTCGGCCACGCGCGCCTTCACCTGCGGCTGCGGCACCGCCATGATGGCCATGTCGGGCGCGTCCGGCGTATCGGCCACCGAGGCGTAGGCGCGCAGGCCGAACAGCGTGTCGCGGTTGGGGTTGATCGGATACAGCGTGCCGCCGAAGCGATGCCGCAGCAGCATCGCCAGCACGCGCCCGCCGAACTTGCCCTGGTCTTCCGACGCGCCGATCACCGCGACCGAGCGCGGCCTGAGCAAATCGGCCACCGGCAGCGGCGTTCTGGTCTCCTCCGGGGCGCGCATCTCAGGCCGCCATCTCGGCTTGCGCGGCCGCGCTGACCGGGCCGGTGTACTCGCCGCGCGCGGGGTAGTTGCGCGTGATGGCGAAATCCACCGAGGTCAGCAGCTCGGCGAACTGCGGCCGCGCGAACGGCATGGTCTGCACCGCGCCGTAGTACAGCGTCTGGTCGGGCCGCACCAGGAACACGCCGGGCTCGGAGAACATCGGCGGCTCGTCGATGCCGATCGAGGTCTTGCCGTGGCCCTCGGTCACGTACAGGCCCCACTGGCGCGCCACCGCCAGCGGCAGGCCGTAGCCCATGCGCAGCGCCGGCATGCCGATCTTGTCGGCCATCTTGCGCGCGCGCGGCGCGGCGTCCGAGCTGATCGCCACCACGGACACGCCGCGGGCATCGAACTCGGGCAGCAGCCGGCCCAGCTCCATCAGGTATTTGGCGCACACCGGGCAGTGGTAGCCGCGGTAGAACACCACGAGGGAAAACTGCGCCGGCGACTCGTGCTGCAACACGTAGTCGCCGTGGTCGAGCGTGGGGACGGCGAGGGCCGGGACGGCCTGGCGGGGAATCAGCATGCGGAGCACTCCGTTCTGGGGCATGGGCGGGACCGGCGCGCGCTGTCCTGCGCGCCGGAGCGGGTCGAAGCGGGGTTGGGATTCATGCTGCAGTGCACGCGGGCAAGGGCGTGGCGGGTAGCGCCACGGCGCGTGTTGCAGGCTTGAGCGGCATCGGTCATCCAGGTCTCCCTGTCGATGAAGCTACAGTAGGTGTTTCCCAAATACGGCACAACAGTTCCGTATTTGAGAACGGGCGGGGAGACGAAGCGAGGTGGCGCGAGGTAACGTGAGATGGCGCGAGGTGGCGCGAGATGGCGCGCAACCGCGCAAGCGGGAACCGGAAGCCGCGCGGAAAAAGCGGACAGCCGCGCTCAGTGCGCCCGCAGCGCGTCGACGATGCTCAGGCGCGCGGCGCGCAGCGCCGGGAGGAAGCCGCCGAACAGGCCCATCGCCACCGCGAACGCGAGCGTCTTCGCCACCACGGACGGCGTGAGGATGAAGCGGAACGACAGGTCGGCGAAGGTCTGGAAGTTGGTGGTGGAGAACGACGCGAACTGCATCAGCGCCGCGCAGGCGAGGCCGGCGACACCGCCGGCCAGCCCCAGCAGCATGGCCTCGATGAGAAACGCGCCGAGCACGTTGCTGCGCTTGAAGCCGAGCGCGCGCAGCGTGCCGATCTCGGCGACGCGGTTGGCCACCGAGGCGTACATGGTGATCATGGCGCCGATCATCGCCGCGACCGAGAAGATCACCGACAGCGTGAAGCCCAGGATGTTGATGAACGCGGACAGCGCCTTCGACTGGTCGCTGTAGAACACCTGCTCGCGCTTGGCCTCGCTGGCCAGGCGCGGGTCGACGTCGATGTCGGCGCGAAAGCCGTCGAGCCGGCCGGCCTGCGCCAGGCGGAACACCATCGCCGAATAGCTGGTGCGCCGGAACGACTGCATGAGCTGGTCGACGTCGCCCCAGATCTCGGAGTCGAAGCCGCTGCCGCCGGCGTCGAAATGCCCCACCACGGTCCAGTCGCGCTGGGCGAAGCGCAGGTGCTCGCCGATCTGCACGCCGTCGAATCCTTTGGCGATGCTGCTGCCGACCACGATCTCGGACGAGCCGGGCCGGAACAGGCGCCCGGCCACCAGCCGGACCTGCGGGCGCAGCGCCAGGCCCGCCGGCGAAACCCCGCGGATCACCACGTTGGAGGGCCGCGCCGAGCTGGCCTTGGTCAGCGAGATCAGCACCACCGCTTCCTTGGACACCCACGGGCGCCCGTCGGCGCCCGTCGCCACGGCCGGGTGCATCTCCATGATGCTGGCCTGCTCGCGCGAGATCGCGCTCTGAATCTCGGTCTCGGCGCCCTTGCGGATCACCACCACGTTGTCCTGCTCGCCGGTCGTCACCAGGGTCTGCTTGAGGCCGGCGTCGAGCATCAGCATGGTGGCGAACACGAACACCACCAGCGCCAGCCCGCCGGCCGTGAGCGCCGTGGTCAGGCGGCGTGCCCACAGGTTGCGCGCGATGTAGGAGAGCGGAATCGCCACGTCGGCTCCTTGCGCCTAGCCGATGGCCCGCAGGCCCTCGACGATGCGCACGCGCGCGGCCTGCACGGCCGGCACGATGCCGGCCGCCAGCCCCACCACGAGCGCGCAGGCCGCCTGCAGCTGCGCGGTCTCGCGCGACACGCTGAAAACCGGGAACACGCCGCCCACGGACTGCTTGAACAGGGTCGCCATCGGCGGCGTGGCGAGCATGCCGAGCGCGCCGCCGGCCACGGCGATGGCGACCGACTCGCCGAACACCAGCAGCGCCAGGAAGCCCGGCCCGAAGCCGAGCGCCTTGAGCGTGGCGTACTCCACCGTGCGCTCGCGCGCGCTCATCGCCATCGAGTTGGCCATCACCGCCATGATGATGACGATCACCACGTAGGACACCACGCGGATCGCCGCGATGATCTGGTTGGACATGGCCACGAAGCCGAGCTGGAAGGCCTGCTCGGTCTCGGTCAGGGTCTCGGCCAGGGAGTTCCTGAACACGCCGTCCACCGCGCGCGCGACCGCCGCGCCGTTGTCGGGGCTGGCCACGCCGACCACGTAGACGCCCACCTGGTCGGCCTGCCGCGGCGTGCGCTTGCGCACGGTCTCGTTGAGGTATTCCCAGTGGAACACCATCTGGCGCGTGATGGTGCTTTCGTCGCGCCCGTCGAGGATGCCGCGCACGACGAAATCCCAGGTGCCGGGGTAGATGGTGCCCTTGAGCGGGACCACGTCGCCCACCTTGAAGCCGAACTGGTCGGCGAGCTGGCGCCCGACCAGCGCGCCGCGGCGGTCGCGCTGGTAGTCGGCGCGCTGCTGCGCCGGCAGGATGAACTCGGGATAAAGGTCGAGATAGTTGTCGGAGACGGCGAACTGCGCGAAGAAGTTCTTGGGGTCGCGGTAGATGCCGCCGAACCAGTTGGAGCGCGCCACCAGCGTGACGCCGTCGACGCCGCGGATGCGGTTCTCGTAGCTCAGCGGCAGCGGGAACACCAGCGAGATGGCGTTGCGCGTCACCAGCCGCGCGCTCGACGCCGCCGAGGCGCCCGCGTACCACGCGTCCACCACGGTGCGCAGCAGCCCGAACGCCAGCACCGCCACCACCAGCCCGGCGACGGTCAGCGTGGTGCGCAGCTTGTGGCGCAGCGCGTTCCTCACGATCAGCTTCAGCGCGAACATGGCATCCGTCCGCGGCGCCGCTCAGCCGGCACTGGCATGGATCAGCTCCCCTTTCTCCAGGTGCACCAGCGACTTCGCCGCGGCCGCCGCGTGCGCGTCGTGCGTGACCATGACGATGGTCTTGCCGAGCTCCGCGTTGAGCCGCTGCAGCATGGCCAGGATCTCCGCAGCCGAGGTACGGTCGAGGTCGCCGGTGGGCTCGTCGGCCACGATCAGCATCGGGTCGGTGATGAGCGCGCGGGCGATCGCCACGCGCTGCTGCTGGCCGCCGGACAGCTCGGACGGATAGTGGCTCATGCGGTCGGCCAGGTTTACCATCTCCAGCACCATGCCGACGCGCTCGCGCCGCTGGGCGCGGCTCAGGCGCGTCAGCATCAGCGGCAGCTCCACGTTCTCGAACGCGGTCAGCACCGGCATCAGGTTGTAGAACTGGAAGATGAAGCCGACGTGGGCCGCGCGCCATTCGGCCAGCGTGGCCTCGGCCAGCCGCGTGATGTCGAGTCCGGCCACCAGCAGCTCGCCGCTGTCGGGCCGGTCGATGCCAGCGATCAGGTTCAGCAGCGTGCTCTTGCCCGAGCCGGACGGCCCCATCAGCGCGATGAAGTCGCCCCCGGCGATGTCGAGCGTGATGTCGGTCAGCACCGGCACGGTCTGCGCGCCGCGCCGGTACGACTTGGCGACGTGGCGGATGGCGATGAGCGGGGCGGCGGCGGCGGAATGCATGCTACTTCTTCGCCACGGTGACGCTGGCGCCGTCGCGCAGCTTGTCGCCGGGCGCCAGCACCACCACGTCGCCCGGCGCCAGGCCGCCGACCGCGACCAGCTCGCCGAGCGCGGCGCCGGCCGTGACCGGGGTTTCCCGCACGGTGCCGTCCTTGCCGAGCACGTAGGCCACCTTGCGCCCGCCGCGCTCGACCAGCGCGGCGGGTTGCACCGCGACCACCGGCTTGCGGTCCTGCGCCGGCACCGGCTTGTCCAGGAAGGCGATCTTGGCGCTCATGTCGGGCAGCACGCGCGCGTCGCGGTCCACGAAGCGCACCTTGACCAGCACCGTGGCCTTGGAGCGGTCCACCGTGGGCACGATGCGCGACACGCGGCCTTCCATGCGCAGCGCCGGCAGCGCGTCGAGCTGCAGCTCGCAGGGCTGGTCCACGCTGATCTTGCCGATGTTGGATTCCGCCACGTCCGCCTCGACCTCCAGCGTCTCCATGTCGGCGATGGTCACGACGGCGCCCTTGGTGTCGGAGGCTGACGAGAACGGCGTGATGTTGTCGCCCACGTTGGCATGCCGGATCAGCACCACGCCGTCGAACGGCGCGCGGATCACGGTCTGGTCCACCGCCACCTGCGCGGCGCGCGCGTTGGCCTGCGCCGAGACGATGGCGGCGCGCGCGCTGCTGACCGACGCCTTCGCCTTGTTGTAGCGCGCGAAGTCGGCGTCGTACTGCGCCGTGGAGATGGCCTTCGGCACCAGCAGCGTCTCGGAGCGGCGCAGGCCGATCTCGGCGTCCTTCAACTCGGCGACCTGCAGTTCGTGGTTGGCCTGCGCCACGCTGACCTGCGCCGAGGCCTGCGCCAGCGACGCCTGCACGTCGCGGCTCTCGATGCGGGCGATCACCTCGTCGAGCTTCACGTGCGAGCCTTCCAGCACGCCCAGCCATTCGAGGCGGCCCTGCGCCTTCGAGCCGACCGCGGCCTTGCGCTGCGGCACCACGTAGCCGGTCGCGTTGAGCAGCGTGTAGGCCTGCGACGGGTAGGCGGAGGCGACCGTGACCGTCTCCACCGCGGGCGGCGCGGCCAGCCGGGCGCCGATGCCGAGCGCCACGGCGACGGCCACCGCCGCGGCCGCGTAGCGCAGCCACCTGCGCCGCCGGGGAACGGGAGCGAGCGGGCCGCGCTCGATTTTCAGCTTTGCCAGATCGTGATCAGCCAATTTCGGGCCTTTTTCTGCCGTTGGACGGTAACGTCGGGGATGTCGCGGCGCGCCGGCGCGGGTGCCGCCGGACGAACGGCACGCCGCGGGGCACGCCGGGCGACGCATCGGCCGGCATGCCCGCCGGCGTACCCGCGCGCCGCGCATGGGAAGGGCGCCCCAGTATAGTGCCGTGCCCGGGCGGTGCTGGCAACACCACATCGAACATCGCGGCGGCTTGTCACATCCTGTTGCACGGCGGCCGTTCCCCCTCCCTCCCCCGGCCCCGCGCCGCGCCCGGCAAAGGCCGCGCCTAGCGGATACACTACGCGCCGGATGATTTCCGCAAAAAACGGGAGGGGATGCGATGGATCTGGGATTGCAGGACAAGGTAGCGATCGTCACCGGCGGCTCGCAGGGCATCGGCAGGGCCGCCGCGCTGCGGCTGGCGCAGGAAGGCGCGGCCGTGGTGCTGGCCGCGCGCGGGCGCGAGCGGCTGGACCAGGTGGCGGAGGAAATCCGCGCGCTGGGCGGGCGCGTGGCGGCGGTGCGGGCGGACGTGAGCCAGGCCGGCGACTGCGCGCAACTGGTGACGGCCGCGCTCGACGCCTTCGGCCGCCTCGACATCCTCGTCAACAACGCCGGCACCTCGGCCACGGGCGCGTTCGAGAGCGTGTCCGACGAAGCCTGGCAGGCCGACTTCGAGCTCAAGCTGTTCGCCGCGATCCGGCTGGCGCGGCTGGCCATTCCCCACATGCGGCAGCAGGGCGGCGGACGCATCATCAACGTCACCAACATCGGCGCCAAACAGCCGCGCGCCAGGTCGACGCCGACCACCGTCACGCGCGCCGCCGGGCTGGCGTTCACCAAGGCCCTGTCCAAGGAATTCGCGCCGGACAACATCCTGGTAAACACCGTGTGCATCGGCCTGATCCGCGCGGGCCAGCACGAGACCAAGGCCGCGCAGGCCGGCATCCCGGTCGACGAACTCTATGCCCGCATGGCCGGCGACATCCCGCTCGGGCGCGTGGGCCATGCGGAGGAAGCGGCCAACGTCATCGCCTTCCTGGCCTCGCAGGCGGCCAGCTACGTGACCGGCACCAGCATCAATATCGACGGCGGCACCTCGGCGGTGCTGTAGCGGCCCGCC
>NZ_AQPL01000109.1:0-22520 GCF_000395345.1 Cupriavidus sp. WS
CCCGCCGCGCCGGCCGGGCGGCGCGGCGCTATGCCTGCGGCGCCTGCCCGGCCTCGCGCAGCACCTTGCCCGGGTTGAGCAGGCCCAGCGGATCGAACGCCTGCTTGAGCCGGCGCAGCAGGTCCATCTCCACCGCGCTCTTGTAGCGCGGCAGCGCGTCGCGCTTGAGCTGGCCGATGCCGTGCTCGGCGCTGATCGAGCCGCCGTGCGCGTGCGCGCTGTCGTGCACCACCTCGTGGATCTCGTCTTCCACCGCGAACACCGCGGCAGCGCTCTGGTGCGGCGCGTGCGAGACGTTGTAGTGCAGGTTGCCGTCGCCCAGGTGCCCGAACACCACCGGCCGCACGCCGGGAAAGCGCGCCTCCAGCGCCGCCGCCGTGCCGCGCACGAACGCCGGGATGCGCGAGATGGGCACCGAGACATCGTGCTTGACGTTGCGGCCGTCGCGGCGCTGCGCCTCGCCCAGCGCCTCGTCGCGCAGGCGCCACAGCGCCTGGCTCTGCGCCAGGCTTTCGGTGATGACCGCGTCGGTGACGAGGCCATCCTCGAACGCGCTGCCCACCACCGCCTCGAAGCGCGCGCGGGCGTGTTCCTCGCCCTCGCCGTCGGACAGTTCCAGCAAGGCGTACCAGGGATGGTCCAGGTCCGGCAGCGGGATCGGCTGCTCCGGCACGTGGCGCGCGATCAGGCCCAGCGCGGTGTCGGAGATCAGCTCGAACGCGGTCAGCGCCGCGCCGAAGCCGGCCCGCGCGTGCGACAGGAAGGCCACCGCGTTGCCGATGCACGGAAAGGCCAGCAGCGCGGTCTGCTGCGTGGCCGGCAACGGATACAGCCTGAGCGTGGCCGCGGTGATGATGCCGAGCGTGCCTTCGCTGCCGATGTAGAGATCGCGCAGCGCATAGCCGGTATTGTCCTTGCGCAGCCCGCGCAGGCCGTCCCAGACCGCGCCCTCGGCCGTCACCACTTCCAGCCCGAGCGTGAGCTCGCGCGTGTTGCCGTAGCGCAGCACCTGGGTGCCGCCGGCATTGGTGGACAGGTTGCCGCCGATGGTGCAGCTGCCCTCGGAGCCGAGGCTCAGCGGAAACAGCCGGCCCGCGTCGCGCGCGGCCTGCTGCACGCTGGCGAGCACGCAGCCGGCTTCCACGGTGATGGTGTCGTTGTCCGTGTCGATGGCGCGCAGGCGGTTCAGCCGCCCCAGCGACAGCAGCACCGCGCGGCCGCTCGCGTCCGGCGTGGCGCCGCCCATCAGGCCGGTATTGCCGCCCTGCGGCACCACCGGCACGCGGTGCGCGCGGCACAGCCGCACCACCAGCGCCACCTGCGCCGTGTCGGCGGGCCGCGCCACCGCGAGCGCCCGGCCGTGCAGGCGGCCATGCTGGTCGGTAAGATAGCCGGCGGCGGCGGCGCCGGCCAGGACATGCTGCGCGCCGAGCCCGGCGCGCAGCGCTTCCAGCAAAGAAGAGGTCATGGGCAGGCTTCCTTCGCGCCGCGGCTGGCTCAGCCCGGCGCCTTGCGGTACTTGTCGTGCAGCTGGTGCAGCAGCGGCGTGGGCGTCATGCCGTTCTTCTTCTCCACCTCGATCAGCCAGCCGGTGCGGTGCCAGTCCTGCACGATGCGGTCGATCGCGGCCTGCGCGTCGGCCTCGCCCCGCCGCACCCAGATCACCGACGGCGACGGGATCAGGTCGCGCGGCGAGACGATCTCGTAGCCGCTCCAGTCCGCGTTGTGCTCCACCAGCTCGCGCAGGGTCGGGCTCACGTGCACCGCGGCCACGCAGTTGCCGCCGCGCAGCGCCAGCAGCGACTCGGGCTGGCCGCGGAAGGCCTTGATCTGCGCGCCGTACTGCTCGATCAGCGGCCTGGTGAAGTTGCTGCCCTGCGAGACGCAGACCGGCTTGCCGCGCAGGTCTTCCCAGCGGGTCACGCCGCTGCCCTTCCTGGCCACCGCCGCGCCGCCGACTTCCTCGAACGGCGTGGGCACGAAGGTCAGGATCTCGCTGCGCTCCTGCGTCCACTGCATGTTGGCGATCAGGATGTCGACCTTGCCCTGCTGCAGGAACTGCACGCGGTTGGACGGCTGCACCTGCACCGTCTCCAGCGCCACGCCGAGCCCCTTCGCCACGCCCTCGGCCAGGGTCACGTTGTAGCCGATGGGCTTCTGCGTGGCCGGGTCGAGCGTGCCGAAGGGCGGGCCGGAAAGAATCACGCCGGCCACGAGCTTGCCGCGCTGGCGGATCTTGTCGAGCGTGGCGTCGGCGTGGGCGGTGGCGGCCATCAGGCAAAGCAGCGCAGCCAGCACCACGGCGGCGCGGGCGGTGCGGGAGGTGCGGGAGGTGCGGGCAACGGGCGGAAAGCGGAAGACGGAAGAAGGCATGCGGGCCGCGCGGCGAGGCACGGGAAAAGGGGGGAACGGACAGGCAAGCGGGCATCTTGCGGGATCGCGCCGGCGGCGACAACAAAGCGTTTCGGATATGGATATGCGCGCCGCCCCACCGCCGTGGGGAGCCGCCCCGGGCGGCATCCGCATACACTGGCGCACGGGTTTCGCGCCGGCCGCGGCCGGAACCCGGTCCCGCCTCTGCGCAGCCTCACGTGTTGTCCTTACCGCCAAGAAAGGAAGAACCATGAAGCGATCCGTCCGGGTGCTACTCCTCGGCTGTCTTGTCCTGTCCGCCTGCACCACGCAGCTCACCCACGAGCAACTGGCCAGCCCCGGCGCCCAGCCGGCCGAGCCGGGTTTCTCCTATTACCTGCCGCGCCAGCGCTACACCGTCACGGCGACCTACGAGCTGCAGGCCTGCCAGCCCAGGATCGAAGTCGTGCAGCGCGCCACCATCGTCGAAGCGTCGGTCGCGGATCCGGCGCAGCACTATTCGCTGCCGCTCCAGTCGCTGAGTTCGGGCTGGAAGACCACCACGCTGACCGCGACCGTCTACGACAACCAGACCCTGCACACGGTCGGCGCGCAGGCCGAGGACCGCTCCGCCGCGGTGGCCAAGGCCGTGGTCGGGACGGCGCTCGGCGTGGCCCGGATAGTGGCCGGCATCCCCACCGCGGCCGTGGCGCCGCAGCCCTGCAGCCCCGGCATCCTGGACGCCCTGAAGACCGTGCAGGGCAGCACGGCCCAGCTCATCGACCCCGGCCTGGACGACAAGGGCCGGGCCAACGTGGCGGCGGCCGTCACCGCCGCGCGTGCCGTGCTGACCCTCACCCGGACCTACACGTTCGACCCCGACTGGAGCGAGGCGAGCCGGCGCATGGTCCATGCGCCGGCCGCGGGCGATCTCCAGGCCTGGTTCAGGAAGGACTATCTCGACGGCGCCGCCCGGCTGCCGGCGTTCACCACGGTGATCCGGCTCCGGGCCGTGCCCCCGAAGCCCGCGGAGCCGGCCCCCGAGTGGAACGGCAAGGGCATCGTCTACCGCGAACCCGCCCCCATCGCCGTCGAAGTCGCCACTGGCAAGAGCGACGGCACGCCGGAACGCCTGCTCGCTTCCGTGGAAACCCGCGCCGGCCAGTTCGGGCGGCGTCTCGTCCTGCCGCTCAGGAACGGCCCGTTCCAGAAAAACAACCTGTCCCTGAGCTTTGCCGCCAACGGCCAGCTGGAGAGCTTCACCTACGGCCAGGAGAGCACCATCGAGAAGATCGCCTCGTCGGCCTCCGACACCTCGGCCTCGGTGGAAGGCTACCTCGCCAAGAAACGGGCGGCCGATACCGCTGCGGCCACGGCGGCGGCCAGCGCCGAACTCGATGCGCTCAAGGCGCAGACCGCGCTGCTCAATGCCAGGAGCGACAAGATCGAAGCCGAGCAGCGGCTGACGGGACTGGGCGGGGATTAGCGCGCGCGGCCCCGGAAGCGCCGCCCGCTCACACCGTCGCGCAGCGCCCGGCCCGCAGCAGTTCCTGCGTGTAGTCATGGCGCGGCGAGGAAAACACCTCGCCGGCCGCGCCATGCTCCACGATGCCGCCCCGGCGCATGACGATGACCTCGTCGACCATCGACGCCATCACGTTCAGGTCATGCCCGATGAAGATCAGGGTCAGGTCGCGTTCGCGGCGCAGCCCGGCCAGCAGCGCCAGGACCTGGTTGCGCACCGTGGCATCCAGTGCCGACACGGGCTCGTCGCAGACCAGCAGGCGCGGATTCATGGCGAGCGCGCGCGCAATGACGATGCGCTGCCGCTGCCCGCCCGAGATCTGGTGCGGAAAGCGCGCCAGCAGCGACGGCTCCATGCCGACCTCTTCCAGCATGGCGGCGCAGCGGCGCAGCAGCTCGCGGCCGGTCAGCGCGCGGTCCTGCGCGAGCAGCGGTTCCGACAGCGCCTGCAGCAGCGTGCGCCGCGGGTTCAGGCTGCCGGTGGTGTCCTGGAAGACATACTGGCAATGGCGGGCGAATTCCCGGCGCAGGCGCTTTTCGGCCGGGTTCATGCCGAAGACCCGGACCTGCCCGGCGCTGGGCGTCAGCAGCCCCATGATGGTGAGGGCCAGCGTGGTCTTGCCGGAACCCGATTCGCCGGCGATGCCCAGGGTCATGCCCGCGTGCAGCCGCAGCGCCACGCCGTCGAGCACGCGCTTGGGGCGGAACCGCCCGTAGTCCACGCAAAGGCCAGCGATATCGACCACGACGCCGCCGGCGGCCGGCATGCCGCGCCGGCTGACGGAGAGCCCGGCATGCGCATCGAGCAGGGAGCGGGTATAGGGATGGCGCGGCGCATCGATGATCTGCCGCGTGCCGCCCTGCTCGACCAGGTGCCCGCCGTACATGACGGCGACGTGATCCGACATTGCCGACACCACGTCCAGGTCGTGCGAGATGAACAGCATGGCCATGCCGCGCCGGCGCTGTATGTCGCGCAGCAATGAGAGGATCTGCGCCTGCGTGGTGACGTCCAGCGCGGTGGTCGGCTCGTCCGCGATCAGCAGTTCCGGCTCCGCCGCCAGCGTCATGGCGATCATGGCGCGCTGCTGCTGCCCGCCCGACAGCTCGAACGGGTAGCGGCGCAGCATGCCGGCCGGGTCGGGCAGGCCGACCTCCTCCAGCAGGCGCGCGGCCCTGGCCCGCCGGTCCGCCGCGCGCTCGCCGTCGACCGGCTTCAGGCTCTCCAGGATCTGGGACCCCAGCGTCATGATGGGGTTCAGCGACGTCATCGGGTCCTGGAACACGATGCCGATCTTTTTGCCCCTGATGTCCTGCCAGCCGGGCTCGCCCAGGTGCATGAGCTCGGTGTCCCGATGGCGGATGCTGCCCGTGGCGGCGATGCCGTCGGGCAGCAAACCCATGCAGGCCAGCGCGGTCAGCGACTTGCCGCTGCCGGACTCGCCGATCAGGCCGACGGACTGGCCGGGATGGATGTCCAGCGTGACATCGTGCAGCACCGGCTTGCCGCCGTGATGCGCGCACAGGGAGCGGATGGATAGAAGGGGAAGAGAATGCACGTCGGTCATTGGCGGGAAACCTTGGCCAGACGCGGGTCCACCCAGCGCAGCAAGGCGTCCGCCGCGAGATTGGCAAGAACGATGAAGGCGGCGATGGTCATGATGGAGACCTGGATCACCGGATAGTCGCGGCTCAGGATCGCCTCGAGCGTCAGCCCGCCGAGCCCCGGCAGGGAGAACAGCGCTTCCATCGTCAGGGTTCCGCCCACCAGCCCTCCCAGGATCACGCCGGACAAGGCAATCACCTGCGACAGGCAGTTGGGCAGGACATGCCGCCAGGTGACGCGCCACGCGGACAGCCCCTTGGCGCGCGCGGTGCGCACGAAGCCGGAGCGCGTGGTTTCCTTGAGCTCCTCATAGAGCGGCTTGGCGATCTGGCCGGCGATGTCCAGCCCGAGAATGAGCACCGGCAACAGCATCTGGCCCCGGATGGGCAGCCACCGGAGCCAGATCGAGAACACCAGGATGCCCAGCGCGCCGGTGCAGAACGTGGGCACGGCAATGGACCAGATGTTGATCGCCTCGATCAGCGCGCCCAGGCCCAGGCGCTGCCACGTCAGCGCCAGGATGGCCAGGCCGATGCCCAGCGCCAGCCCGACGGCCAGGCTCAGCAGCGTCAGGCGCAGGGTGCGCGGCAGCGCTTCGGCCAGCATCGTGGCAACCGGCGCGCCGTAGCGCATCGATTCCCCGAACTCGCCATGCGCCGCGTGCGCGAGCCAGCGCTCGAACTGCACGGCGGGGCTGCGGTCCAGCCCGAGGTCCTTGCGCAGCGTGGCGAGCTCCTCGGCCTTGTAGTCCCCGCGCGCGGCATAGTAGTCGGTGATGTCGCCGGGCGTGGCGCGCACGAGAAAGAAGATGACGAACGAGATCGCCGCGACGGTGAGCAACTGGCGGCCCAGATGCGTGATGGCTTCGAGCATGGGATGCATGGTTCAGGCTCCCGACGGACGCATCCGGGCCAGCGGGTCGAAGCGCCGGCGCAACTGGCTGCCCACGATCGACAGCGACAGCGAGGTCAGCGCCAGCGCCAGCACGGGAAACAGCAATGAATTCGGCGCGTCTTCCGCGTAGGGCACCGCCATCGCGATGATGCGCCCCCAGGTGGGCACGTCGGGCGCCACGCCGAGGCCGAAGAAACTCAGGACGGACTCGATGACGATGGCGCGCGGCACCACGATGGCAAGCTGGGTCAGCAGCGTGCCGGCGACGTTGGGAAAGATGTGCCGCCACAGGATGGTGGAGCGCGGGATGCCCAGCACGTGCGCGGCGCGCACGTAGCCCGAGGTCATCTCGCGCTCGCTGGCGGCGCGGGACACGTAGCCGAACAGCGGCATGAACGAAATGCCGACGGCCAGGATCACGGACTGCGTGCCGACGCCGAACGCAACCATCATCGCCAGCGACAGCAGGATCGGCGGCAGGGTCCGGATCATGTCGAAGACCATGTAGAGCGCGGTGCGGACCACGCCGCCGATCGAGCACGCGACCAGGCCCAGGCCGGCACCGCCGACCAGCGCGATGGCGCCCGAGAAGACCGCGACGATCAGCGTGAAGCGCGTGCCCGCGACGATGCGGGCCAGGATGTCCCGGCCGAGATTGTCGGTGCCCAGCCAGTGCGCCGCCGAGGGCGCGCCGTTGCGCGCCAGCAGGTCCTGCGCGTACGGATCCTGGGCCAGCAGCATGGGGCCGAGCGCCGCGGCCAGCACGGCCGCGAGCAAGATGGCCCACGGCCAGCACCGGCCCAGGCGGGAGAGTTGCCGGCGCATCAGGCGGCGAGCCACGTGCGGGCCAGTCCCCCGTCGACGCGGTGCTGGCTCCAGGTATAGCCGGTGGAATAGCCGCGCACCGACGGCGCGACGCCGATGGCGTCGGCCGCGTGGCCGATGCCCAGCGTGTACAGCTTGTCCATGACGTGCTGCCACGCCTGCAGGTAGCCCGCCTTCGCCTGCTGCGCATTGGGCGCGGTGACGGCGGCGTTGATCCTGGCGTCCAGCTCCTTGTCCTGGATGCCGCCCCAGAGCATCGGGCTCGGGCCGTCGGAGAGCAGGCGCGCGTAGCGCAGGTAGACGTCGGCGCGCGGGCCGGAATGGAACGGCGCCAGATCCCAGTCGTACTGGCCGAGCGCGCGCTGGGCGCCGATGTCGTCGAGCGCCTGGTGGTCGATCTTGAAGCCCAGCTGGCGCACCATCTGCACCGCGACCTGCGCGTAGTCGTTCTTCCACGAGACCACCTTCAGCGTGTGCGCCGCCGGGTCGATCCCCGCATCCTTGAGCAGCTTCCTGGCGCGCGCGAGATCCGGCCTGGCGTACGGGTCCTTCTCCTCGATGGCGCGGTCCCAGTAGAACGTGTCCGGACGCATGGGCTGGTCGCTGGGCCAGGCCCCCTTGACGATGAAGTCCATGTACGCGCGCTTGTCGATGCACAGCGCGACCGCTTCGCGCACGCGGGCGTCCTGCATCAGCGCGCTCGGCTTGCGATTGTTGAACGACAGGAAATACCAGGCCGTGTCCTTGAGCGTCTGCACGCCGACCTTTTCCTGCCGCAGCGTGGCCAGCTTGTCGTTGCCGACGTAGGCGACCTGCAGGTCGCCGGAACGCAGCGACAGGCTGTTGTCGCGGTCGCCCTGCAGGTCGAACTCCACGACGTCCAGGTAGGGCAGGCCCGGCTGCCAGTAGTTCTTGAACGCCGGCGCGGTGAATTTCACGTCGGGCTGCCATTTCCCGAACATGAACGGGCCGGTGCCGATGGGCTGGCGGATGGTGTCCTCCCAGCCCGGCGACTCCGGCGCCACGATCCACAGTTCCGAGATCAGGTTGAGGAACGGGGCGTAGGACTTGCTCAGCTCCACATGCAGCGTGTTGGGCGCGCTGACCGTCAGGCTGCTGATGAGCTTCATCGCGCCGCTCAGCCAGCCGCCCTTGACCTTGTCGCGCACGCGCTCGAAATTGGCCTTCACGTCCGCCACCGTCATCTCGCGGCCGTTGTGGAAGCGCACGCCCTTGCGCAGCGCGAAGGTGTAGCGCTTGCCGTCCGGGGAAATCTCGAAACGCTCGGCGAGAAACGGCTTGACGGTGCCGTCGTCGGCAATGCTGGTGAGCGTTTCCACGTAGACCTGCTGCACCGCGATGGAGCCCGCGTGGCGATGCGGATCCGCCGTATCCAGGCCCAGCAGGGCGATCTTGAGGGTCCCGCCGCGGCGCGGCGTGCCCGCGGTCTGCGCGCTCAGCAGGCTGCTGTGCAGCCCGGCGGAAGTCATGACGGAGCTGGCGGCGGCGAGTTTCAATAGCGTGCGGCGTTTCATGCTTGGGTGTCCTTGCTTAAGTGACCAACGCGGATCGGTGATCAGTTGGAAGAGTCCGGGAAGGGAATGGCCTCGCCGTCCATGCCATCGGCGGGCAGTCCGAGATGCCGCAGGATGGTGGGGGCGTAGTCGACCAGGCCGACGGGATGCCGGCTGACGCGCCCGGGGCCGAAGCCGCCGCCTTGCGCGATCAGGAACGGCGCCTGTTCGTTGACGCCGAGCCCGCCGTGCTGCCCGCGGCCGTCGTATGACTTGGGGTCGGCATGGTCGGCCACGATCCAGCTCGCGCCCGCGACGGCGTGCGCGTTGACGCTGTCGACGTGCCCCATCGTGACCGCGAGGGTGCACACGGACTGGTCCTGCGGCATGCCGATGCGCGCCAGCGCCTCGCCGTGGAACAGTTCCGCGCACCACGGCTGGCCGCGGAGGAATTCGGCGATGGCCGGAATGCGCGCGGCGGCGGCGGGCATGACCCCGAGCACGAACGAGGTTCCGTTCGGCGCCACCACCACTTCGCGGCTTTCCCTGCCATCCTTGAGGCCGGCGTCGACCAGCGCCTGCTCGACGTCGATCTCGCCGAGCACGGTTTCCATGCCGTGATCCGAACCGACCAGCAGCAGCACGTCCTCGCCGCGCTCGCGCAGCCGGCCCACGTGTTCGAGCACGCGCGCCAGGCAGGCCTCGGCATGCCCGATGGCGCGCAGGTGCGGCGGCGAGCCGAGTGCCTGCCCGTGACCGGAATGATCCGGCTCGGACAGCCACAGCGTGGCGAGCGCCGGGGCGTCGCCGGCAAGCAGCATGGCGCAGAAGCGTTCGGTCATCTCCGCGTCGCCCGCCGCGCCGCTGGCGATGTCCAGCGCCTGCGCGCCGGTGTGCGGCACGTGCCCCGGGCCGTAGGACCCCGCGCGGTGATACACGTGGCCGTGGGCATCCGGGTCGTGGAAATAGGCCGCGCCCGGAGACACGTTGGAATAGATGCGCGCGCCGCCATGCGCCGCCAGACGCTCGGCGAGCGTCGGCACCCACAGCGTGCGGCCGGTCGCGGCGCGCAGATGCTCGCGGAACGCCGGTTTGCCGACCGAGTGGTTGTGCAGGCCGTCGGGCTGCTCCAGCAGCATGCAGTTGCCCAGCAGCCCGTGGCGGCGCGGCCAGCATCCGGTTGCGATCGAGGCGGAGCTGACGCGGGTGGTCGACGGGAACACGCTGCGCACGTCCGCAAACCACGTGGCCCGCGCCGCCAGCCCCGTGAGCAGCGGGCTGTTCGCCGGCGTGACCAGGTCGCGGCGCAGGCTGTCGCAGATGACCACGACCGCTCGCCTGCGGTTCACGGCCGCACCCCGTTGAGCGCGAAGTCGAAGATGCGCCAGCTATCGATCGGCATGCAGGCGGCCTTTTGCCGGTATGCCTCGTTGAGCGGACGGTTGAGGATGAACGGCACCTTCGTTTCCGCGAGCGCGCCGTGCGTGCGAAGCCGGTGCCCCCTCAGCCCGGCGAGATCGTGCAGCCTCGCGGCGCTGCCGATGCACACGTCCTTTCTTCCCACCACGACCACATCGGCCTCGCGGTCGGCGGGCTGGTCGAAGAGCCGGCAGGCGGCCTCCCGGCCCAGCGCCAGGTCGACCCCGTCGAGCGCCGAGACCGCGTCGATGATCGCCTGCGGCGCGACCTTGCCCTTGCTCCACACGCGCACGAATCCGCCCAGGGCGCCGTGGTGGGCCACGAACGCATCGGTGATCGGGCAGATCACGGTGGTTTCGCCGGCGCCGAACTTCGCGTCGAGCACGTCCTGCAGCCAGATCACGTTCGGTTCGCCGGCGGCATTGCTCTTGTCGCTCATGCCGTGATCCGCGGTCAGCGCCAGCACGATGTCCTGCCCCGCCAGGCGGCCGAACGCATCGTCGAGCTGGCGATAGAACGCGCGCGCCTCGGCATCCTCGGGGGCGAACTTGTGCTGCACGTAGTCCGTCAGCGACAGGTACATCAGGTCCGGGCGGCGTTCCGCCAGCAGCTTGATGCCCGCCTCCAGCACGAACAGCGAGAGCGCCGTGGAATACATGTCGGGCTTGGGCATGCCGACGTACTCCAGCACGTTCTCGATGCCGTTGTCGGCCAGCGTGCACCGGTCGGCGTGCTCGGAAGAGAACGACACGTGCCCCCGGGACACGTCCAGGTCCTTGCCCAGCTGGCGCCGCAGCTTGTCCTTCGCCGTGATCGACACGACCCTGGCGCCCGCGTTGGCGAAGGCCGAGAGGATGGTGGTGCTGCGCAGCAGCTCGGGCCCCGTCATGGCCACGGGCTCCCAGGTCGCCGCGTCCAGGTAGAAATTGCCCGAGATGCCGTGCACCGAAGGCGGCACGCCGCAGATGATGGACATATTGTTGGTGCAGGTGACGGAGGGCATCGAGCCGTCGGCCACCGTGGCGAACCCTTCCCGGACGAAGCGCGCGATGTTCGGCACGCTGCCGTCGGCCAGGAACCGGCTCAGGTATTCCGGGTCGCCCCCGTCGATGCAGACGACCACGACAGGCCGCCCGGGCCAGAGATAGGTATTGCCGTTCACTTCCACTGCGCGCTGCATCTTTTTCCTTGTGCTGACGTTTCGTTCGGTATGATGCCCTCGCTTTATTGCATATTGTTGACAATCTGCAGTTAGACGGAAGATCGGTATAATGCACGCCTGAACTTGCCAAATGCACATGAACTCGCCGAATGCACTTGAAGTGTTGCGCACGCAATCGTTGACCGGCCTGGTGTACGAAGAGCTGGAGAAGCGCATTGCTTCCGGGAAAATCCTGCCCGGCGTCCCCCTGCGCGAGGTGGCGCTGGCCAATGACATGGGCATCTCGCGCGGCCCGGTCCGGGAAGCGTTCCGCATGCTCGAAGAGCGCGGCCTGGTCGAATTCGAGAAAAACATCGGCGTGCGCGTCCGCAACCTGGACCTGCGCCAGGCCGAGTACCTCTATCAGGTGCGGATCCCGCTGGAAGGGCTGATCGGCGAGACCGCCACAGACAACATGTCGGCGGCGCTCGAGGAGGCCATTTCACAAGTGCTGGACCGCATGCAGGACGCGGTGTCCCGGCTGGACGTGGAAGCCTATGCCGCGCTGAATTTCCAGTTCCACGACGAACTGGCCCGGGGCTCGGGCAATCCGGTGCTCTACGATGCGTACCGGCGCGTGGTGGTGCAGCTCAATCTCTTCCGCAGCTACTCGTTCCGGCACAACCCGGCGACGCTGGCCGGCTCGCTGCAGGAACACCGGATGATCTTCGACGCCATCCGCGGCCGCCAGCGCGAGCGCGCCAGCGAACTGCTGCGCCGGCACACGCAGGCCAGCCTGCAGAAGGTGCGCGCGGCGATGGAGCACGCCGGGGACGACGAGGGCCACGAAAGCGCCCGGTAAGAACGGAAGACGCCGGCACGGCCCGCGTGCCGGGTTTCGCGGAGCATGCCCGGCGTCGGGCTGGCGGCCAAATCACGCCGTGACAAAGTCGTTGACGCCCCCTGTTGTCAATGAAGCCCCGAGTTTCCAGAATCCGTGCTTCCGGCTCTGGCGGGAATGCAACAGCGGCACGATGTCGCTCCACTTTTTCACGGAACCTTGGTGGCAAGGCACTGTATCGATCGGCCCTTGAATGCGAGCGGCTTGTCCGCATCCGGTGCGGCTATCGGGACGTGGCCGAGGCCATGGTCCATATCGCAATGGGCGGACTTCCACTACGCAGAGTCGCCCATCCTTGAATTTTCAAACGGACTCTTAGCAGTCAGCTCTGAAGCCATTCTTTCCTGATGTTCGGATATAGGACGGCACCTGTCTTGTTGTGTTCAATTGTGACGCCCGCGGAGAAAGCGGACTACTTCAATCCATGCCTGAAGGACCGTCCCTCGGGAAGAATCGATTTCCGCTGGTCGAGCTTGGGTGCAATACCGCCGTGGATGCTGGCCTCTACACGTTCACCTTCGCGAGAATAGGTGCCGTGGTCAAGGCGCGCTATACCTACGCCTATCGCTGGGATGGCTCGCAATGGTTAATCACGAGCCACCGCTCATCGGCCATGCCTGAGAAAACCTGACTCAATCAATAGTCGACCGACCTCACGCAGCGAGCGTTCACCAGGAAGGGCTTCCCCACCAGGATGGCCGTCACGGGATTCGACGAATAGTTCATGAGCCAGGCGAGGCCGGTCGGGTTGGACGAATATTCCGTCGACGTCCAGTAGAGACCGGTCAGATTGCCGAAACCCAGCCGCATCAGGTTGTCTTCGACATTGGCGATGCCTGCCGGGCAGTTGGCCGAGTTGCCGGCGGCGCCGACCTCGCAGGCCGCGGGCAGATACCACGTCCCCGGAGGCGCGCCGCCGGACGTGCGGGCGTTGCAGAGGTTTGCCGCGTAGGTCAGTGACGTGCCGAACGACGCGACGATGGCCGAGGTGTTCCCCGCTCCATCCGTCAGGCTCTGCGCGGATGCCCCGACCGCCGTCCCCATGTCACCCCACACGCCCGCGCCGGCGTCGATCGAACCCACCACCTTCGCGGTGGACGCGCTCGTGACCGCGAATACGAGATCGCCGCCGACACTGAACGCCAGCGCGGTCGTCGGATTGGGGCTGCCGACGTTATCCGCGGCGACAGCGATGCCGCCCTGCGCGACATAAGGCGTCGTCGACGTGAATCGCAGCATGCAGCTTGCACTGGAGGGCAGCATGGCGCAGTTGCTGGCGTCCTGCGTCACGCCCGACCACGCGGACGGAAGCTGTGCTGCCACGTTGGTCGCCGCATTTGATCCGATGTTGGTCACCATGATCGTGCCCGTACCGCCGTTGACGGGGATGACGCCCGTGGCCGCCACCGAAAGCGTGGTGGTATTCGTGATGCACGACACGCCGACCGTCGTTACGTTATGCGCGGGCAGGGTGCCGCTGCCATTGGCCACCATGCATGTCTGGATGGCAGGCTGGGTCAGCACCGTCACGTTGTAGGGGCTGCCTTCGGCAGCCGGCGTGGCGAACGTGAAGGTGCCATTGCCCGTGACGGTCTGCGTGTCCGCGCCGTTGAGTTGCAGCTGTAGCTGCCCGGACAACCCCGAAACGGTGCCGCCAACGGTGTAGGTGTTCGTCGCGCAGGTAATCGAGACGTTCTGCACCGCGGCGCTCCCCATCAACCCGGTGCCATTGCCCACGGTGCAGGTCTGGCTGGCGGGCTGCGACTGCACGGTGACCGCGTACGCACCGCCCTCGGCGATCGCGGTGGGAAACGTGAACGGGCCATTGCCGGTAATGGCGAGCGTATCGCCGCCATTGTTCTGCACGGTCACGGTGCCTACGAGCCCGGATGCCGTGCCGCCGACGGTGTGCGTATTCGTCGCGCAGACGACAGCCACGTCCTGGACCGCCGTGGCGCCGACCGTCCCGGTGCCATGACTGACCGAACACGTCTGCCCGGCGGGCTGGGTGGCCACGGTCACCGCATACGCGCCGCCCTGTGCGACAAGCGTCGGGAAATTGAACGTGCCGTCGGTGCTGGTCGACAACGTGTCGCCACCATTGTTTTGCAGGACGACGGTCCCGGCGAGGCCGCTGACCGTGCCGCCAACGCTGCGCGCCGTGCCGGAGATGGTGTACGTGCGCGTCCAGATCGCGCCCTTCTCTCCGACCGTGCCGTCGAACGTCACCGCGTTGGGGTCCAGCGTCAGGGTCACGGTCTGGCCGTCGTTGCAGCGGCTGCCGGCAAGCGTCACCGAGACGATCTTGCCGGAGGCGTCGACCGTCGGCGTGGCGGTCGGCAGCGTGCCGCAGGTGCCGCTGGTCTTGAAGAAGCTGGCGCCCAGCGCGGATACCTTCGCGTTGAACGTCGCCACCACGCTCGTGGGCAGCTCGGTGGGCGTGCTCGAGTTGGCGGCGACGGAGACCAGCGCGGCAGTCTCCGGTGTCGTGGGCAGGGTGGGGGTGGTGGCTGGATCGTCCCCGCCACACGCCGTCAAGAACGCCGCGCATAGCGCGGCCACCCAGCGCACCTCGATTCCCCGAGCCTTCATGATTGGATCCCTGCCGTTTTTTCGTTCGATAGTGAGCCGAATCCTACACAATCGGGGCCGCGCAAGCCATGCTCGTGAAGCGGGGTGGAGGGGTTGCACGTCAGTTGCGGCCCGCCATGACCCCGCCGTCGATTATGGTACGGGCAGCAACTCATGCAATGCCCGCCACTCAGGATCTCTGAAAATCTGTAGTTCGATGGGGTATCAAGAGCGCTGAGACGTGACTACGCTCCCTCGCCAGACGCGGCAGCGACGTGTTGCCGCACTGCTCCTCCGCCCCGCCGTTCCATACTAAACTTTCACAACTTACTAAAAATTCAAAAAAGACAAGCAATGCACCTGTCGCCCCTGATCCAGCGCTTCGTGCTCCATTTCGGCGAAATGGGCAGTCGCTGGGGAATCAACCGCACCGTCGGGCAGATCTATGCCCTGTTGTTCACCGCCTCGCGCCCGCTCAACGCGGACGAAATCGCCGAGGCGCTCGGGTTCTCGCGCTCCAACGTCAGCATCGGCCTGAAAGAGCTGGAGTCGTGGAGCCTGGTGCGGCTGTCGCACCAGCCGGGCGACCGGCGCGAGTATTTTTCGGCGCCGGACGATGTCTGGGCCATCTTCCGCACGCTGGCCGAGGAGCGCAGGCGCCGCGAGATCGACCCCACGCTGTCGATGCTGCGCGAGGTCCAGCTGGAGTCGCCAGCCAGCGCGGAGGACCGCCATGCGCAGGCGCGCATGAAGGAAATGTACGGGCTGATCGTGCTGGTGACGAGCTGGTTCGGCGACATCCAGAAGCTCGACGTGGCCACGCTGGAAAAGCTGATGAAGCTGGGCGCCAAGGTCAACAGGCTGCTCGAGATGAAGGACAAGCTCGGCAGCGCCATCGGCGGCAAGCCGCGCGCCGAGACCCCCGCCCCCGGGACGAAGTCGAAGGCCCGGCCCGCCCGTCCCCGCAAGGAGTAGTCGCATGTCTTTCCCGCTCGACCCGGTGGTGCTGGCGCGCGTGCAGTTCGGCGCCAACATCACCTTCCACATCCTCTTTCCGACCATCAGCATCGCGCTGACCTGGGTGCTGCTGTTCTTCAAGCTGCGCTTCAACAAGACCGGCGACGACCGCTGGATGGCGGCCTATCGCTTCTGGGTAAAGATCTTCGCGCTGACCTTCGCGCTGGGCGTGGTCAGCGGCATCACCATGAGCTTCCAGTTCGGCACCAACTGGCCGGGCTACATGGAGACCGTGGGCAACATCGCCGGCCCGCTGCTGGCCTACGAGGTGCTGACCGCGTTCTTCCTGGAAGCCACCTTCCTCGGCATCATGCTGTTCGGCGCGCGCCGCGTGAGCAACCGCACGCATACCGTGGCCACGCTGCTGGTGGCGGGCGGCACCACGCTGTCGGCATTCTGGATCCTGGCCCTGAACTCGTGGATGCAGACGCCGGCGGGCTTCGAGATGATCGACGGCCGCGCCCACGTGACGAGCTGGATCGCGGTGATCTTCAACCCGTCGTTCCCCTACCGCCTCGTGCACATGCTGCTGGCGTCGGGGCTGACGGTGGCGTTCCTGCTGGCGGGCATCTCGGCCTACCGCTGGCTGCGCGGCGACCGCGCGCCGGAGGTGCTGTCGTCGCTGCGCACCGGGGTGGTGATCGCGGCGGTGCTGATCCCGCTGCAGATCGTGGCGGGCGACCTGCACGGCCTCAATACGCTGCACCACCAGCCGGCCAAGATCGCCGCGATGGAGGGCATCTGGAAGACGGAAAAAGGCGCGCCGGCGGTGCTGTTCGGGCTGCCCGACGCGAGCACGCAAAGCAATGATTTCGAGATCGCGATCCCGAAGCTGGCCTCGCTCTACCTCACGCACAGCATGGACGGCGAGATCAGGGGCATCGACGCCTTCGCGGGCAAGCACCCGCCGGTGGCGCCGCTGTTCTACGCCTTTCGCATCATGGTGGGCGTGGGCCTGCTGATGCTGGCGGTCTCGTGGAGCGCGGCCTGGCAGTTGCGCCGCCGGGGCCAGCCGTCGCGCTGGATGGCGCGCGCGCTGCTGGCCATGACGTTTTCGGGCTGGGTGGCGCTGGTGGCGGGCTGGTACGTCACCGAGATCGGCCGCCAGCCTTACCTTGTGTACGGCGTGCTGACCACGGCGCAGGCCGCCTCCAAGGTGCCGGCCGCGATGATCGGCGCCACGCTGGCGATGTACCTGGCGCTCTACGCGGCGCTGATCGCGGCCTACATCTCGGTGGTGTTCTACCTGGCGCGCAAGGCAGGCACGGACGCCGGCGAGCCCGGCATCGAAGCCGCCGGCATCGAACCCCCTCAAGCCGCGCTGCCTGGCGCGCTGCGGAGCGCGCAATGAACGACCTGACCCAACCCGCCGGCTGGATGCCGCTGGTGTTCCTGGCCCTGATGGGCATCTCCATGCTGGTCTACGTGATCCTGGACGGCTACGACCTCGGCGTGGGCGTGCTGCTGCGCCGCGCCGGCGATGCCGACAAGGACACCATGATCGCCTCGATCGGCCCGTTCTGGGACGCCAACGAAACCTGGCTGGTGCTGGGCGTGGGCCTGCTGCTCACGGCCTTCCCGATCGCGCACGGCATGATCCTGACCCAGCTCTACCTGCCGGTGGCGCTGATGCTGGCCGGGCTCATCATCCGCGGCGTGGCGTTCGACTTCCGCGTCAAGGCGCGCGCGCACCACAAGCCGTGGTGGAACCGCGCGTTCTACGCGGGCTCGCTGCTGGCCGGCTTCTCGCAGGGGCTGATGCTGGGGCTGTACGTCACCGGCTTTCGCCACGACTGGCCGGACATCATCTTCGCGGTGGTGGTGGGGCTGTGCCTGGTGGCCGGCTACTGCCTGCTGGGCGCGGGCTGGCTGATCATGAAGACCGAAGGCGCGCTGCAGCGCCGCGCGGTGTACTGGGCAAGGCGCAGCCTGTGGCTGACCGGCACCGGCGTGACGCTGATCTCGGTGGTGACGCCGCTGGTGAGCCAGCGCATCTTCGACAAGTGGTTCTCGCTGCCGAACATCATCCTGCTGGCGCCGATCCCGCTGGTGACGGTGGCGTTGTTCGTGATCCTCGACCGGCTGCTGCGGCGCATGCCGGCCATGCTCGAACGCGGCAACGACCGCTGGTGCTGGGTGCCCTTCGCCGGCACCGCGGTGATCTTCCTGATGGCGTTCAATGGCCTGGCCTACAGCCTGTTCCCGTACCTGGTGGTGGACAAGATCGACGTCTGGCAGGCGGCGAGCGCGCCGGAATCGCTGGGCGTGATCCTGGCCGGCGCGGCGGTGGTGCTGCCGACCATCCTGGGTTACACGCTGTACGCCTACCGTGTATTCTGGGGCAAGGCGACCGACCTGCATTACTACTGAGGCCAGCGAGGCCCGGCGGGCGGCCGCACCCATACTCGCACCGACCAAGGTACAGACCGCCCCATGAACGGCTCGCAAGGCCAGCAACCCGGCATGCCACCCGCCTCCCCGCCGCCCGCCCCGCTGCCGCGGCGCCTGCTCGACCGCCTGCGCGCCGGCGCCGGCGCGCAGGTGCGCGGGCTCACGCGCAGCAACTCCGGCCTCAGCCTCGACTACGACAACCCGCTCGGCGATCCCGGCCTGTTCGGCCCGGACGCGGTCTGCTGGCGCGTGCACGCGGATTTCCCGGCGATGCTGGCCGGCGGCGTCAGCGCGCTGCTGCTGCAGACGCTGCACCCGCTGGCGCTGGCCGGGGTGTGGGACCACTCCACCTTCCGCACCGACATGCAGGGCCGCCTGGGCCGCACCGCGCAGTTCATCGCCGGCACCACCTATGGCAGCCGCGCCGACGCGCTGGCGCTGATCGAGCGCGTCAGGCGCATCCACACCGCGGTCAGAGGCATCGCGCCCGACGGGCGCCCCTACGCGGCCGACGACCCGGCGCTGCTGACCTGGGTCCACGTGGCCGAGGTGTCGAGCTTTCTCGGCGCCTACCTGCGCTACGTGGGCCCGCTGCCGGCGGCCGACCAGGACCGCTATTACGCCGAGGTGGCGCAGATCGCGCGCCTGCTCGGCGCCACGGAAGTGCCCGACAGCGCCGCCGCCGTGGCCGCCTACCTCGAGCGCCTGCGCCCCGAGCTGGTGGTCAGCGGGCGCACCCACGAAGTGGTGCGGCTGGTGATGGCCATGCCGGTCGCCAGCCCGCTGCTGGTGCCGGCCGTGCGCATCATGGGCGATGCCGGCATCGCGCTGCTGCCGCGCTGGGCCCAGCGCGAGCTTGGCCTGCACGGCGCGGCCGCGCTGCGCCTGCCGGTGTCGCTGGCGGGCATGCGCATGCTGGCGCCGACGCTGCGCTGGGCGCTCGGCAGCGGGCTGGCGGCGCGCGCGCGCCGGCGCGCCGGGAAGCCGGCGCCGGCGGCGCCGGTGGCGCCCGTTTCCTGATCCTGGCCGTCCGCCGCGGGCGCGGCATGGCCTAGTCGCTTTTCCATTTCTTGGCTCTGCGGGATATGCCGCCGCGGCGCTACATTGGGTGCTCCCGCGAACCGCGACAGGCACACGACCCGCATGCACGCACCCATCGAATTCAGGCACCTGGAAAGCCGGCAGGACTTGCTGGCCGCCTTCCCGGTCATGAAAGAACTGCGCCCCCACCTGGACAGCGCGCCGGCCTTCGCCAGCCAGGTGCGGCGCCAGCACGCGCAGGGCTACCGCCTCCTCGCCGCCTGCCGGCACGACGCCGTGCTCGGGCTGGCCGGCTACCGCCTGCAGGAGAACCTGATCTACGGCAGGTTCGTCTACGTCGACGACCTCGTGGTGAGCGCCGCCCTGCAGCGCGGCGGGCTGGGCGCGCAACTGCTGGAGGCCGCGCGCGCGCAGGCCGTGGCGCTGGGCTGCGCGCATTTCGTGCTCGATACCGGCCTGCACATGGCGCTGGCGCAGCGCTTCTATTTCCGCCAGGGCCTGCTGGCGCGCGGCCTGCATTTCGTCGCGCCGCTGGCGCCGGGAGCGCCGTCATGATGCGGGTCCTGCACGTCAACGGCAGCTCGCACGGCGCGGCCAGCCACGCCAGCCGGCTGGCGGAGGAAATGATCGCCGGGCTGCGCGGCCCGGACGGCGAGGCAAACCGGGATTTCCGCCTGGTGCGGCGCGACCTGCTGGCCGAGCCCTTGCCGGCGATCGGCCAGGCCTATGCCAGCGCGATCACCTCGCCGCCGCCGGGCACGCCGGGCGCGGCCGACGCCGCCACCCTGGCCGCCGCGTTCGGCTGGTCCGAGCGCCTGATCGGCGAACTCGAGCAGACCGACCTGCTGGTGATCAGCACGCCGATGCACAACTTCACCGTGCCGGCCTCGCTGAAACTGTGGATCGACCACGTGCTGCGCATCCATCGCACCTTCGCCGCGACGCCGGCCGGCAAGGTCGGGCTGCTGCGGGACCGGCCAACCTTCGTGCTGGTCGGCTCGGGCGGCTTCCACGCCGGCGAGCGCGCGCGCCAGCCCGATTTCCTCACGCCCTACCTGCGCCACGTGCTTGCCACCATCGGCATCCATGACGTGACCTTCGTGCTGCTGCAGGGACTGGTCGGCGGCGATGCCGCGGTGGCCGGGGCGATAGCCACCGCACGCCGGCAGATCGCCGGCGAGATGGCGCGGCTGCGCGGCATGCCGTGGCCGAAAAGCGCGGCGACGGAGACCGGCGAGATGCCATCGCGGCTGGCCTAGACTTCAGTCAGGCACCCTTGCCCGGATGCGGGCGTCCATGCCGCGGGCGCGGCACGCGCCTGGCGCCGCGGGGCGCATGGGAGGCTGCCATGCAAGGCTTCCAACTCACGTTGTTCACCATAGAAAACCGCCGCCACCACGGCAAGCAGTTGTCGCACTGGCTGCTGCAGGTCCTGCGCGAACTGCATATCCGCGGCGCCACCCACCTGGTGGCGGCCGAGGGCATCGGCCACGACCGCCGCTTCCATAGCTGGCATTTCCTGGAGCTGGCCGACCGGCCGGAAGAGATCACCGTGATCGCCACGGGCGAGGAGGTGGCGCGCCTGTTCGCGCGGCTGGCGGAGGAAGACGTGCAGGTGTTCTATGCCAGCACGCCGGTGGAGTTCGGCTTCCTCGGAAAAGGGGCGCCCGCGGGGCAGGGACAGTGTGAAGGTCAGGGTCAGGGACCGCCCGCCCCCTGACGCCGCCGCCGTCAGTCGAGGCTGGCGGCCACCGTGGGGGCCTTGCTGCCGCGCAGGGTCGTCTCGGGCAGGCGCGCCACCAGGAACGGCGCCACCAGCGACACCGCCGCGCTGAAGAGGAACAGCACGCGGAACGCGGTTTCCGCGGCGGCGCGCACCGCGCCCGCGTCGGCCGCGTCGCCGCCCACCATCGCGCGGTGGAACATGCTCATCAGCACGTCCTCGCCGCCGCCCAGGTCGGACACGCCCATGCCGCCGTGGCGCAGCAGCCCGATCAGGACCGTGGTCAGCACCGCCACGCCCACCGCACCGCCCAGCATGCGCGAGAACGCCGTCAGCGCGGTGGCCACGCCGACCTGCTGGGGCGGCACCGCGTTCTGCGTCGCCACCAGCCCGCTGGGCAGTTGCAGCCCGATCGACACGCCCAGCACCACCATCACCAGCGCGGTGAGCGCCACCGCGTGCGGCTCGACGAAGGCCAGCACCACGATGGCCAGCGGCGCGACCAGCGAGCCCGCCAGCTGCAGCGGCTTGTAGCGCCCGCTCCAGGACATGGTGCGCCCGGCGATGAAGGCGCCGAACGGGATCGCCAGCGTCAGCGGCACCAGCCGCAGCGCCGCGCTGTCGGCCTGCGCGCCGCCCACCACCTGGAAGCGCAGCGGCAGCAGCACCGACATGGCGATCAGCTGGAAGAAGCACAGGAACAGCGTGATGCAGCAGATGGTCACGGTCGGCACGCGCAGCATGCCCAGCGGGATCATCGGATCGGCCACGCGGCCTTCCTGCCAGACGAACAGCGCCAGCCCGGCCAGCCCGGCCACCAGCAGGGCCAGCGTCTGCGGCGCCAGCGGCGACTGGCCCTGGCCCAGGCGCGTGAGGAACACCAGCACGCCGGTCAGGCCGCCGCCGAACAGCAGTGCGCCGAGGTAGTCGATGCGGTGGCGGCGCCCGCCCGCGGGCAGGTGCTTGAGCGCGCGGCGCACCACCACCAGCGCGAGCGCGGCCAGCGGCAGGTTGATCCAGAAGATCCAGCGCCACGACAGGTAGTGCGCCAGATAGCCGCCGATCACCGGGCCGGCCATGCTGGCCACGGCCCACACGCCGCTCACGTAGCCCTGGTAGCGGCCGCGGTCGCGCAGCGGCACAACATCCGCGATGGTGGCCTGCGAGACCGAGATCAGCCCGCCGCCGCCGAGGCCCTGCAGGATGCGCGCGACGATCAGTTGCGGCATGGTCTGCGCCAGCGCGCACGCCACCGAGGCCAGGAAGAACAGCACGATGGCGAAGGACAGCACCGAGCGCCGCCCGAGCAGGTCGGACAGCTTGCCGTAGATCGGCGTGACCACGGTGGAGGCCACCAGGTAGGCCGACACCACCCACGCCATCACCTCGAAGCCGTTGAGCTGCAGCGCGATCTCGGGCAGCACCACGGCCACGATGGACTGCTCCAGCGCGCCCAGGAACATCGCCAGCATGATGCCGAAGATGACCTGCATGACGGGCACCGGCGGCGTGGCAAGCGGCGCGCCGCCGCCGCCGGGCGGCCGGGCCGCGCCCTGCGCGGGCGGCGCGGCGGAGGCCGCCGCCGATGCGGCAGGGGAAGA
>NZ_AQPL01000110.1:0-666 GCF_000395345.1 Cupriavidus sp. WS
GCCCTGCGCGGGCGGCGCGGCGGAGGCCGCCGCCGATGCGGCAGGGGAAGAAGAAGGCAAGGCGGAAACCGGCGGGAACGACGTCTGGGAGGCGGCGGGCATGGGCGGGCGGGAGGAGGGAAACGCGGAAAAAGGACAACGATTGGCAGGCTGGGGGGCCTCGCACATCGCTGTTTTTTGTATACAAGGGGCATATTGTAGGCCGAAGCCCGCCGCCTTGCAGCGCCCTTTTCGGGCTGATTTCCGGCGGCTTTCCGGTGGCTGCCCGATGTTTTCCGGCGGCCCTTTCAGCGCGCTTTCATTGGCCTTTCAGCCCGCTTTCACCGCCATCGCGCCACTGCGCCGCCGCCACCCGGGTGCCTTTCCGGTGCCGCGCCCGCCTGTCTTCGCGAGCGGCACCGCGCCCGCGTCAGAAGGATTCCCAGTCGCCGTTGGCCACCGCCAGGTTGCCGGCGGGCACCGCGCGCGGCGCGCGCCGCACCGGGGCCGACGCGGCGGCCTTGGCCGGGCGCGCGGGCAGCGACTTGGACGACAGCACCGGCTCGCGTCCCAGGCGCACCACCGGCGCGCGGGCCTTGCTCGGCAGCACCGGCGCGCGCGTGCCGCCCACGGCGGCCAGCGGCGCGGCGGACCTGGCCGGGGCCGCGGGAGCAGCCAGGGTCTTGG
>NZ_AQPL01000111.1:0-243 GCF_000395345.1 Cupriavidus sp. WS
GCCAGCAAAATCGTGGTGGTCCGCACCGGTAACGGCAGGATGCCAGCAGAACCACGACCCCCACGACGAAACCAGAAACAACAGAAATCCCAACGTTTCTGCCCCTGCCGGCCAGGCAGCCCGCTTTCTTTGCCTACTTTCTTTTCGGGGAAAAGAAAGTAGGTCGGTGGTGGTCAAGTAATCTTGGACACTTTTCTGGCCACTTCCATCTTTAAATTCTCGTACTCGGCAGGCGGCATGTTC
>NZ_AQPL01000112.1:0-11543 GCF_000395345.1 Cupriavidus sp. WS
TGCCTTTGACTTTGAAGTTAAGAATTTGAAGTTAAAACCTTCGACTTTAAAGTCAAAAACCAAAATACCAAAAACTACGGCACCATCCCCGTCAAAACATAAGCCTGCACCATCGTAATCCCCCCCACGATCACCGCGAACAGCAGGCTGTGCTTCACCGTGAAGCGGAACAGTTCCGACTCCTTGCCCACCAGCCCGGTGGCCGCGCAGGCCACCGCGATCGACTGCGGGGAGATCATCTTGCCGGTCACGCCGCCCGTGGTGTTGGCCGCCACCAGCAGCGTGTCGGACACGCCGATCTGGTGCGCGGTGGTGCTCTGCAACGAGCAGAACAGCGCGTTGGACGAGGTGTCCGAGCCGGTCAGGAACACGCCCAGCCAGCCCAGGAACGGCGAGAAGAACGGGAACGCGGCGCCGGTGCCGGCCAGCAGCAGCGCCAGCGTGGAGGACATGCCCGAATAGTTGGCGACGAACGCGAAGGCCAGCACCAGCCCGATCGACAGGATCGGGCGGCGCAGTTCCGCCACGGTCTCGCCGAAGGTGGCCAGCGCGTCGCGCGGTTTCATGCGCAGCAGCACGGCGGAGATCAGCGCGGTCAGCAGGATGGCGGTGCCCACGGCGGACAGCAGGTCGAGCTTCAGTACCGCCTCGTAGGCCTTGGGCTGCGCCACGATGGGCGCGGCCTTGATGACCAGCTGGTCCAGCGCCGGCACCTTGAACTTGAGCACCGATCCGGCCAGCGCGCCGTTGCCGGCGAACAGCGCCTTGAACGACGGCAGGCTCCACACCGTGACGATGGCCGTCAGGATGCCGAACGGCGCCCACGCGCGCAGCGTCTGCGCGGTGGTGTAGGGCGAGGCGCGACGGTTGTCGCCCGCCACCTTGCCGAGGCCGCCCGCGGCCAGCCCGCCGCCCACGCGCGCCAGCGCCGCCGCGCCGCCGCCGCCCACGGCCACCGCGCCGCCGGCGCGCTGGCTGGCGCTGCGCGGCTGCCAGACCTTCAGGAACAGCGTCAGCGAGATCAGGCTCACCAGCGCCGAGGTGATGTCCGGCAGTTCCGGCCCGATGTGGTTGGAGGTGAAGTACTGCGTCACCGAGAAGCTGGCGCCCGTCACCAGCGCCGCCGGCCAGGTCTCCTTCACGCCGCGCTTGCCGTCCATGATGAACACCAGCCAGAACGGCACCGCCAGCGACAGCAGCGGCAGTTGCCGGCCCGCCATCGCGCCGATGCGCATGGCGTCGATGCCCGTTACCTGCCCCGCCACGATGATGGGGATGCCCATCGCGCCGAACGCCACCGGCGCGGTGTTGGCGATCAGGCACAGCCCCGCCGCGTAGAGCGGGTTGAAGCCCAGCCCGACCAGCAGCGCCGCGGTGATCGCCACCGGCGCGCCGAAGCCCGCCGCGCCTTCGAGGAAGGCGCCGAACGCGAAGCCGATCAGCAGCATCTGCAGGCGCTGGTCGTCGGTGATGGCCAGCACCGAGGCGCGGATGATGTCGAACTGCCCGGTCTTGACCACGATCTTGTAGAGGAACACCGCGGTCACGATGATCCACGCGATCGGCCACAGGCCGTAGGCAAAGCCGAACCCGGCCGCGGCCAGCGCCTGCGGCACCGGCATGCCGTAGGCCAGCACGGCCACGCCCAGCGCCAGCAGCAGCGTGATCGCCGCGGCCACGTGGCCCTTCATGCGCAGCACGGCCAGCGCGAGGAAAAAGAACAGGATGGGCAGCGCCGCCGCGAGCGCGGACAGCCACAAGCTGCCCAGCGGCGTGTAGATCTGGGTCCAGGGTTGCATGGTCGGGTCTCCTCCGATGGATGCGTTTGAAATGAACTTGAAGGGGGCGCCTTCTTGCGTGGTTTTGGTTTGTGTTTTGTGTTTTTCTTGTGGGCTTGTGGGCTGCAGGAGCGGTCCCGTCGCTGCGGGTTTGCTCCCCTCTCTCACTGCGTGGGAGAGGGGAGCAAACCGAGGGCAGGCCCAAAAGGCCGCGCCTACTCCGCCTGCCCCCGCTCGCGCAGCAGGTCCGACAGGCTGCGCGGCGCCGGCGTCAGCGGCGCGCGGTGCCTGGTCCAGCCCAGTTGCCGCGACGGCGCGAACGCGCGCAGCCGCGTCGCGGCCCAGCGGAACACGCGGTACGTGAACGGATGCGCGAACGCGCCGCTCCAGAAGCGCCACACCAGGTGCTCGCTGCGGCTGAACTTCGCGCCCTGGCCGCGCAGCGGGTGCGCGACCTGCTCGGCGGGATCGCGGTTGGCCTCGGTGCGCAGGCGGATCAGCAGTTGCGGGATCGGGATGCGCACCGGGCACACCTCGCCGCACGCGCCGCACAGGCTCGACGCGGTGGCCAGGTCGGCGGTGGCTTCGAGCCCCAGCAGGTGCGGCGAGATGATCTTGCCGATCGGCCCCGGGTAGGTGGTGCCGTAGGCATGGCCGCCGATGCGCGTGTACACCGGGCAGTGGTTCATGCACGCGCCGCAGCGGATGCACTGCAGGGTGGCGCGCAGCTGCTCGTCGGCGTAGGCCTGGCTGCGGCCGTTGTCGAGCAGCACGAGGTGGACCTCGCGCGGGCCGTCGCGCTCGCCGCGGCCGGCGTTGCGCGGGCCGGAGATCAGGTTGAAGTAGGTGGTGATGGCCTGGCCGGTGGCCGAGCGCGTCAGCAGGCTGGCCAGCGGCACGATGTGCTCGAGCTTGGCCACCACCTTTTCCATGCCCATGATGGCGATGTGCACGTCCGGCACGGTGGTGGAGAGGCGGCCGTTGCCCTCGTTCTCCACCAGCCACAGCGTGCCGGTGTCGGCGGCGGCGAAGTTCACGCCGGACAGGCCGATGTCGGCCTCGACGAAGGCCTGGCGCAGCGCGCGGCGGCCGGTCTGGATCAGCTCGTCCACGTCCTCGGTGTAGGGCGTGTCGGGGATGTGCTGCTCGAACAGCGCGGCGATGTCGCCGCGCGTCTTGTGGATGGCCGGCATCACGATGTGCGAGGGCTTCTCGCCGGCGAGCTGCACGATGTACTCGCCCATGTCGGACTCGATGCAGTCGATGCCGCGCTCGGCCAGGTAGTGGTTGAGCTCGATTTCCTCGCTGGCCATCGACTTGCCCTTGATCACGCGGCGCGCGCGGTGCGCCTGCGCGATGCCGTGGACGATGGCGTTGGCCTGCTCCGCGGTCTCGGCCCAGTGTACCTGCACGCCGGCCGCGGTGAGCTTGTCTTCCAGTTGCGCCAGCAGGTCCGGCAGGCGCGAGAGCGCATGCTGGCGGATCGCCTCGCCGAGGTCGCGCAACTGTTCGAGCTCGTCGCCGTCGGGGAACTGCACGGCGCGCTTGGCCTGCAGGAAGTCCATCGCGCCGCGGAAGCTGCTGCGCAGCTTGGGGTCGTCCAGCGCGGCGCGCGCGCGCGCCTTGAAGTCGGCCGCGGGGACGAAGTGCAGCGGGGCGGCGGCGGGTGCGCCGGAGGTGGCGTGTGTGCTCATCGTGCGTCTGCGCCGGCGGCGCGCGTCACGATGACCACCCACAGCGCGCGCGGGCCGTGCGCGCCGTAGGCCAGCGTCTGCTGGATGTCGGAGGTCTTGGACGGGCCGGACACCAGCACCAGGTTGGTCGGCATGCCGTCGCGCCAGCGCTCGGCGCGCGCGGCGGCGTGCAGGTCCGCGTGCAGGGTGTCGGCGTACACCAGCGCCACGTGCAGCGGCGGCACCAGCGAGACCGTGCGCGGCGTGCGCGCGTCCGGCGCCAGGATCAGCGTGCCGGTGGCGGCGATGCCGGAGCGCGCCACGGTGAAGCCGGCGTCCACGGTGTCGAACAGTTCGGCCTTCCAGTCCTCGATGGGGCGGTCGTAGGCGAGCGCCGCCACGCCGGCGGGCAGCGCCTGCGCCAGCGCCGCGCCTTCCGCGCCGGCCGGGTCCAGCAGCAGGCGGCGCACGCCGGCGGCGGCGAGCCTGTGGGCCAGTTGCGCCGGCCAGGCGTCGCCGCTCGCGCACCAGACCTGCGTGTGCGCGGCGTCCAGCGCGGCCTGCATGGCCTGCGCCAGGCCGGCCGGCGTGGCCGGCGCGCGGCGGTTGTCGAAATGCGCGTCGATGCGCGCGTCCAGCGCATCGACGGCGGTGGTGGCGGCGGCCGGCGCGGCGGCGCGCAGGCGGCCCAGCATGCGCTCGCGTGCGGAGAGTGCGCTCATGCCGGCTCTCCGTTGCCGCCGGTGCGCCGCCACAGGAAGCTGGCCAGGTGCTCCACCGGCAGCGGCGCGCCCTGGTGCCGCGCGGCGTGGCCGATGTTGAGCAGGCAGCCGCAGTCGGCGCAGACCAGCCGGTCGCAGCCGGTGGCGCAGGCCGAGGCGATCTTGTCCTGCACCATCGCGCCGGAGATGTCGGGATGCTTGAGCGAGAAGGTGCCGCCGAAGCCGCAGCATTCGGATTCGCGCGCGTGCTCGGCGCGCGTCACGCCGGGCAGCGCGTCGACCAGGGCCACGCCGTGCTGGCGCGTGCCCATTTCGCGGCGCGCCGCGCACGAGGTGTGCAGCACCACGGTTTCGTCGGGCTGGGCGGACACGGTGGCGTCGAAGCGCACCTTCAGCACGTGCAGCAGGAATTCGCTCAGCTCGTAGACGCGCTCGGCCAGCGCGCGCGCCTTGGGGCCGGCCACCGGGTCGTCGGCGAACAGCAGCGGCCAGTGGTGGCGCATCATGCCGGCGCACGAGCCGGAAGGCACGACGACCGGCCACGGCTCGGCGAACAGGTCCAGCTGCGCCAGCGCCACCTTGCGCGCCTGCTCCGGGTTGCCGCTGCTGTAGGCCGGCTGGCCGCAGCAGCTTTGCCCGCGTGGGAAATGCACGGTCAGGCCTTCGCGCTCGAGCAGGCGCACCGCGTCCAGGCCGGCTTGCGGCACGAACAGGTCGACCAGGCAGGTGGCGAACAGGTAGGCCTGCGCCGGGGCGGCGGCGGCGGGGGGATAGCGCCTTGGATTCATGTCTCGCTCCGTGGGGGGCGGTCGCCTGGCCATCAGGTCCGCCACTGTTTGGCGCATAATTCCGCGAGACGCGCCGCAGTTCAAATTGGTTGGACCAGCGGCGGGCGGGATGACACGGGGACGAGGATGGCGGGGGGCATGCAGGCGCGCGGGCGCGTGGAACAGGTCATGCGGAAAATGGAGACGGCGCTGCTCGACGGCACCTGGCCGGCCGGCACCCGGCTGCCCGCCGAACGGCTGCTCGCCGCGCAATACGGCGTGGCCCGCAACACCATCCGCGAGGCCATCCAGCGCCTCGGCGCGCGCGGCCTGCTGCAGAGCCGCCGCGGCGCCGGCGTGTTCGTCACCGAGCAGCTGCGCGCGGGCATCGCCTCGCCGTGGCGGCAACTGGTGGCCGACCACCCGGTGCTGCGCGACGACATCCTGGAGTTCCGCCGCGTGCTCGAAGGCGCCACCGCCTACTTCGCCGCGCTGCGCGCCGATCCGGCCGACCTCAAGCGCATCCGCGCGCTGCTGCGCGCGCTGGAGACCTCGCGCGAGCGGGACGACAAGGCCGCCGAGGCCGAGGCCGACGCGAAGCTGCACGAAGCCATCGCCCAGGCCTCGCACAACACCATGTTCCTGCACCTGCACACCAGCGTGATCGGCATGCTGCGCGAACACATCACCATCAACGGCACCGGCCTGCGCGTGCAGGACGAGGGCGCCTCGGCGCTATTGCTGCTGCAGCACCGCACGCTGTGCGAAGCCATCCTCGCGCGCCGCCCGGAGGAGGCGCGCACGGCCATGCAGACGCATATCGATTTCGTGCGCAGCCGGGTGGAGGTGGAAGCGGAAGCGGAAGGCGGGCCGGCGGGGCCTTGACCGGCGCCGGCGGCCGGATTGGTCCGACCTGGCGCGCGCCGGCCTCAGATCAGCTCTTTCGCCGCCAGTTCGCGCTTGAGATAGGCATAGAAGATCGGCCCGGCGATCACGCCGGCGATGCCGTAGACCGACTCCATCAGCAGCATCACCGTCAGCAGCTCCCACGCGGCGGCGTTGATGCGCGCGCCGATGATGCGCGCGTTGAGGAAGTATTCGAGCTTGTGGATCACCACCAGGTAGACCAGCGAGGCGACCGCGATCGGCAGCGAGATCGACAGCGACGCCACCACGATGCCCGCGTTCGAGATCAGGTTGCCCAGCACCGGCAGCAGCCCCACCAGGAAGGTCAGCGCCACCAGCGTCTTGGTCAGCGGCAGGTGCACGCCGCACAGCGGCAGCACCACCAGCAGGTAGATCGCGGTCAGCACGGTGTTGATCAGCGAGATCTTGATCTGGGCGAAGATGAACTGCGCGAAGGCCCGCTGCAGGTTGCGCGCGCGCTCCACCAGCGCGGCGGCCAGCGGCCTGCGGTTGGGCTTGGCGATGGCGCGGTACAGCGCCACCATCGCGCCGATCACCAGGCCGATCAGGATATGCGCCAGCGTGCGCAGCACCTCCGCGCCGAACTTCTGCGCCATCTGCGCGTGCTCGCGCAGCCACGCGATCAGCGCGTTGGCCAGCTCGTCCACGCCGCGCGGCAGCGCGTCGCTGACCCAGCCCGGCAACTGCGCGCGCGATTTGTCGATGATGTCGGCGGAGCGGATCAGCAGCGTGTCCAGCCGGTTGCCGTCGCCGCCGACGAAGCGGATCAGCGCCCAGCCGCCGAGCGTCAGCACCAGCAGCGTGATGGCGGACAGCAGCGCCACCGCCAGCGCGTCATGCTTCTGGTGCAGGCCGGCGAGCCTCGGCGCCAGCACGTCCACCAGCGAATACAGCAGCAGCCCGGCCAGCAGCGCCGCGACCAGGTTGGCCTGCATCACCACCCACAGGGCCAGGGCGGTGAGGACGTAGGCGGCCAGGCCGACGTTGAACCACGCTGCCTCCGGCAAGCGGGGCAGGCGTGGCGGATCGGGTTGATTCATCGAGACTCCTGCATGGACGGCCGCCCCACGCTGGCGGCCGGCATCTGTGGATGGTACGGCGCTCGATTGTCGGTCCCGCAGGCGGCTAAGGCAAGCGCGCCCGCGCGCGCAAAGGCGGGCGCGGCGGCGGGCCGGGCAATTTCCGGGGCAGCGGCGCGGCGGGAAGATGCAGGAAGAGGGCAGGAAGCGGCGGGGGAAGGGAAGCCGGGGAGCGGCCGGCGGGCGCGGGCCTAGTTCGCGCCGCCGCGCAGCGCCGCCGAAGGCAGCTCGCCGAACATGCGGCGATAGTCCTGGGCGAACTGCGAGAGATGGTGGAAGCCCCAGGCCGCGGCCACGTCGGAGACGGTGCGCTGCCCGGCGCCCGCGCGCAGGTCGCGGCGCACGCCGTTCAGGCGCAGCGCGCGCAGGTAGGCCGCCGGCGACATGCCGGCCACGTCCTCGAAGCAGTATTGCAGCGCGCGGCGGCTCAGGTGGAAGTGCCGGCACAGGTCGGGCACGGCGATGGGGTCCGCGGCGTGGGCCAGCAGGTAGTCGCGGATGCGCTGCACGGTGCGCTGGCGGTTGATGTGCGTGATGGTGGGGCGCGCGGCGCTGTCGTTCGCGGCCATCAGCAGGGTGACGAGGCTGCCCAGCAGGCGCTCCTGCAGGTCGCCGCAGGCCTGGGCGGCCTCGCTGGCGTCGGCGGTGGCGATGCCGTCCGGCGGGGCGTGGCGCGCGGCCTCGGACAGGATCTCCAGCAGCGCGCGGCACAGCCGGGCGCGCGCCCACGGCTGCACCGACAGCACCGCGCGCTGGCCCAGCACGCTGGCGGGGTCGCGGTGTTCCACCTCGTCCATGTAGCGCGCCAGTTCCTCGGCCCGCACCACGATGCCGAAGATGCCGAAATCCTCGGGCGTGCGCAGCTCGAATTCCGTGCCGCCGGGCCGCACCGCGATGTCGGTATGCGCGATGGCGGTGCCGCCCACGGTGGCCGGCGCCTGCGCGGAGGGCAGCGGCACGCCGAACCAGATCGCATCGGGCCAGGCCATGCAGGACTGGCGCAGGCTGCGGTTGGTGCGCTCGACGAACACCTGCGCATGCGGCAGCCACAGTTCGCGCACCTCGCCGGCGAAGGCGCCCGGCGAAAGCTGGTCGTAGGTCTGGTTCCAGCGCGACAGGTTGGCGGCGTGCTCGTCGGCGTCGCGCGCGGCGGTGACGCGGAAGGTGGCGAGGGCTGCGGGCGGGATGTCGCGGGTGGCGCGGGTGGTGTTCATGGCGAAGATTTGGGTACGCAGGACGATCCTGAACGTTGCAAGTTCCATTCCACCGGGGGTGCCGCGCCTGCCGGCCGCCGCATGCCACATTCGCGATGGTGCCGATTCGCAATGGTGCCGATTTTCGATAACGCTGCCCGCGCGCTTTTGGCGATGATGCCGGAAACGCCGCGGCCGGGGCAACGATCCGTCGCCGGCACACCGTCCGGAGAAACCCTAGCCATGTCCAGCCAGCCCCCGCATCCGCCGTCCCCGGCCAGCCCCCCGCACCCGGCCGGCGGCGGCACGCTCACCCGGACGCTCGGCACCGTGCAGCTGTGGGGCATCGCCGTGGGGCTGGTGATCTCGGGCGAATACTTCGGCTGGAGCTTCGGCTGGGCCAGCGCCGGCACGCTGGGCTTCATGGTCACGGCGCTGGCGGTGGCCACCATGTACGCCACCTTCATCTTCAGCTTCACCGAGCTGACCACCAGCATCCCGCACGCGGGCGGGCCGTTCGCCTATGCCTACCGCGCGTTCGGCCCCGGCGCCGGCTACCTCGCCGGGCTGGCCACGCTGATCGAGTTCGTGTTCGCGCCGCCGGCCATCGCGCTGGCCATCGGCGCCTACCTCAATGTGCAGTTCCCGGGGCTCGATCCCAAGCATGCCGCGGTCGGCGCCTATATTGTGTTCATGGGCCTCAACATCATCGGCGTGCGCATTGCCGCCACCTTCGAGCTGGTGGTGACGCTGTTCGCCATCTTCGAGCTGCTGGTCTTCATGGGCGTGGTGGCGCCGGGCTTCTCGGTGGCCAATTTCGCCCGCGGCGGCTGGGCCGGGCAGGACGGCTTCTCGCTGGCGGCGGTGCCCGGCATGTTCGCCGCGATCCCGTTCGCGATCTGGTTCTTCCTCGCCATCGAGGGCGTGGCGATGGCGGCCGAAGAGGCGCGCGACCCGCGCCGCTCGATCCCGATCGCCTACACCACCGGCATCCTCACGCTGCTGGCGCTGGCCGTGGGCGTGATGGTGTTCGCCGGCGGCGCCGGCGACTGGACCCGGCTGGCCAACATCAACGACCCGCTGCCGCAGGCCATGAAGATGATCGTGGGCGAGCACTCGGGCTGGCTGCACATGCTGGTGTGGCTGGGCCTGTTCGGGCTGGTGGCGTCGTTCCACGGCATCATCCTGGGCTACTCGCGGCAGATCTTCGCGCTGGCGCGCGCCGGCTTCCTGCCGGGCTGGCTGGCGCGCGTGCATCCGCGCTTCGCCACGCCGCACCGCGCCGTGCTGGCCGGCGGCGTGGTGGGCATCCTCGCCATCTACAGCGACGGCCTGATCGTCATCGGCGGCCAGCCGCTGACCGCCAACATCGTCACCATGTCGGTGTTCGGCGCGCTCACCATGTACCTGTTCAGCATGGCCAGCCTGTTCCGCCTGCGCCGCAGCGCGCCGGACATGGCGCGGCCCTGGCGCACGCCGTGCTATCCGGTCTTCCCGCTCGTCGCGCTGGCCGGCGCGCTGGTCTCGCTCGGCGCGATGGTCTGGTTCAACCCGCTGATCGCGCTGCTGTATGCCGGCGTGCTGGCCGTGGGCTACGCGCACTACCACTGGCGCGCGCGCCACCAGGTGGCACACGGCGACCTCGCCGGCGGCGCGCCCGCGCAGGTGCCCGCCGCCGACTGAGATACCGTCATGGCCTTCACCCACACCGTCGGCGTGCGCCGCCACCTGTTCGCCGACCTCAAGACGCTGCTGGCCAAGGCCAGCCCGGCGCGCTCGGGCGACTACCTGGCCGGCGTGGCCGCCGCCAGCGAGGAGGAGCGCATGGCCGCGCGCATGGCGCTGGCCGAGGTGCCGCTCGCGCATTTCCTGCGCGAAGCGCTGGTGCCGTATGAGGACGACGAGGTCACGCGCCTGATCCTCGACCGGCACGACCGCGAGGCCTTCCGCGAGATCGCCGCGCTGACCGTGGGCGACTTCCGCAACTGGCTGCTGCTGCACGAGACCGACAGCGCCACCCTGGCGCGCGTGGCGCCCGGCATCACGCCCGAGATGGCAGCGGCGGCGAGCAAGCTCATGCGCAACCAGGACCTGGTGGCGGTGGCGCGCAAGTGTCGCGTGGTCACGCGCTTTCGCAACACCATCGGCCTGCCCGGCCGGCTCTCGGTGCGGCTGCAGCCCAACCACCCGACCGACGATCCCAAGGGCATCGCCGCCTCGATGATCGACGGCCTGCTGTACGGCTGCGGCGACGCCACCATCGGCATCAACCCGGCCACCGACAACCTCGGCGCCATCGTCACGCTGCTGCGCCTGATCGACGACCTGCGCTGCCGCTACGACGTGCCCACGCAGTCGTGCGTGCTGACCCACGTCACCAACACCGTGCGCGCCATCGAGCAGGGCGCGCCGGTGGACCTGGTGTTCCAGTCGGTGGCTGGCAGCGAGCGCGCCAACGCCGGCTTCGGCATCGGCCTGGCGCTGCTGGCCGAGGCGCACGACGCCGCGCAGAGCCTGGCGCGCGGCACCGTGGGCAACAACGTGATGTATTTCGAGACCGGGCAGGGCAGCGCGCTGTCCGCCAACGCGCACCACGGCGTGGACCAGCAGACGATGGAGGCGCGCGCCTACGCGGTGGCGCGCGAGTTCTCGCCGCTGCTGGTCAACACCGTGGTGGGCTTCATCGGCCCCGAGTACCTGTACGACGGCAAGCAGATCATCCGCGCCGGGCTGGAAGACCATTTCTGCGGCAAGTTGCTCGGCGTGCCGATGGGCTGCGACGTCTGCTACACCAACCACGCCGAGGCCGACCAGGACGACATGGACACGCTGCTGACGCTGTTCGGCGTGGCCGGCATCAACTTCATCATGGGCGTGCCCGGCGCCGACGACATCATGCTGAACTACCAGAGCACCTCGTTCCACGACGCGCTCTACCTGCGCGACACGCTCGGCCTGCGGCCCGCGCCCGAGTTCGAGGACTGGCTGCGGCGCATGGGCATCCTCGGCGACGACGGCCGCCTGCTGGAGCCGGGCGAGCGGCAGCCGCTGCTGCAGCTGGCGCACGGACTGTGAGCCGCCCGCCATGTCCCGCAAGCTGACCCAGCCCAATCCGTGGCAGCGCCTGCGCCAGTTCACCGCGGCGCGCATCGCGCTGGGCCGCGCCGGCAACAGCCAGACCACCGAGACCGTGCTCGCCTTCGGCCTGGCCCACGCGCAGGCGCGCGACGCCGTGCACCTGCCGCTGGCGCGCGCCGACATCGAGCAGGCGCTGGCCGCGGCCGGCTTCGCCAGCGTGCCCGCGCACAGCGCCGCGGCGGACCGCCAGCACTACCTGCGCCGGCCCGACCTGGGCCGCCGCCTCGACGACGACAGCCGCGCGCGGCTGGCGCAGGCGCGCCCCG
>NZ_AQPL01000113.1:0-8455 GCF_000395345.1 Cupriavidus sp. WS
CGCGGCTGGCGCAGGCGCGCCCCGCCGAGGCACCCGACGTGGTGTTCGTGATCGCCGACGGCCTCTCCGCGCTGGCCGCCGGGCGCCACGGCGTGCCGCTGCTGCTGGCCGCGCGCGCGCGCCTGCCGGGCTGGTCCATCGGTCCGGTGGTGGTGGCCGAGCAGGCGCGCGTGGCGCTCGGCGACGAGGCCGGCCACCTGCTCGGCGCGCGCCAGGTGGTGATGCTGATCGGCGAGCGGCCGGGGCTGAGCTCGCCGGACAGCCTCGGCATCTATCTCACCCACGCGCCGCGCCCGGGCCGCAGCGACGCCGAGCGCAACTGCATCTCCAACGTGCGCCCCGAAGGGCTGCCCTACGCGCAGGCGGCGGACAAGCTCGCCTTCCTGCTGCGCGGCGCGCTGGCGCTCGGGCGCAGCGGCGTGGACCTGAAGGACGACAGCGGCGAGGTTGCGCTGCCGCCCTCTCCGCCAGACATCGCGTCGGACATCGCGCCGGACGCCTTGCCCGCATCCGAGTGAACCCTCGCCCGACCAAGCCGCCGGCTCCGGCCGGCCGGCTTCGTGACGCCTTTTTTCCCGCTGCACCCACGACAACGAAAACGAGGAAATCGCCATGAAGCAAAAACAAAAGAGCCTGCTGATCGCAACCCTGCTCGCCGCCGCGCTCGCCGCGGGCGGCTGCGCCACGCAAGACCCGCGCGCCGGCGCCCCCGCCGCGCAGAGCGCGGTGCAGCCGCTGGCGCAAGGCAGGTGGGACGCCTTCAACCGCGCCCGCATCGACGCGCTGATCGCCGCCCACGGCAAGGGCAGTCCCGGCTACGACGCGCGCAAGCCGCCCTACGCGGTGTTCGACTGGGACAACACCAGCATCTTCCTCGACATCGAGGAAGCGGTGCTGGTGTACCAGTTGCAGAACCTGCGCTTCGGCGCCACGCCGCAGCAGCTCGACACCGCCATCCGCCTGAACATCCCGCACAAGGCCTTCAACGCGCCGTTCAACAACGCCGCCGGCCAGCCGGTGGACATCGACAAGGTGGCGCCCGACATCATCGAGAGCTACACCTGGCTGTACCGGAACTACAGCGGCCTGAAGGGCAGCCAGTCGCTCGAGCAGGTCAAGGCCAGCCCGCACTACCAGAACTTCGTCGCCAAGATGCGCTACCTGTACGAAGCCATCGGCGACAGCTTCGACCACGCCGTGGCCTATCCGTGGGTGACCTACCACTTCGCCGGCATGACCGAGGCGCAGGTGCGCAGCCTGACCGCCGACACCGTCGCCTGGCAGCTCGGGCAGCCGATCGAGAAGGTCAGGTGGACCAGCCCCGCCGCGCTGCCCGGCCGCGCCGGCGTGGTCTCGGTGAACTGGAAGAACGGCCTGCGGCTGGTGCCCGAGATGCAGGACCTCTACGCCCGCATGCGCGCGGCCGGCTTCGACGTCTGGGTGTGCTCGGCCTCGTTCGTCGACGTGGTCAAGGAGATTTCGTCCAATCCCGCCTACGGCTACAACAATCCCGCCGACCGCGTGCTGGCGATGGAGCTCGAGCGCGACGCGCAAGGCGTGATCCAGCCCGAGTTCCGCCGCGGCTACGCGCAGACGCAGGGCAAGGGCAAGACGCAGACCATCGAGCGCTTCCTGGTGTCGCGCTACGGCTACGGCCCGGTCTTCGTCGCCGGCGACAGCGAGGGCGACCAGAACATGATGCAGGACTTCGCCGACACCCGCGCCGTGCTGATCGTCAACCGCCTGCGCGCCAGCGACATCGGCAAGCTCTCCGGCGTGGCGGTGCAGACCTACGGCAAGGCGGATGCGAAGTACCTGCTGCAAGGCCGCGACGACAACGCCGGCGTGTTCGTGGCGTCGCAGGCGCATACGCCGCTGGGGGCGAAGGAAGGGAAGTTGCTGAAGTAGGCTGGGGGCTGTCCGGCGTCTTGCGCCAGGTGCGCGCTTGCGTCATGCGCGGGCGCCCGGCCCTCTTCCTGGTCTGTGCACATGGGAGAGGGGAGCGAACCGTCGGTGATTTTCGCGCGCCGACAGGCGTATCCTGTCCCGCTTTCACCCCAGATCGAACACCCGCCCCGGACTCAGAATCCCGTTCGGGTCCAGCGACCGCTTCAGCAGCCGCATCAGCGCCAGTTCCTCGGGCGAGCGCGAGCAGTGCAGGTAGGGCTTCTTGTGGAAGCCGACGCCGTGCTCGGCCGAGATGCTGCCCTGGAAATCCCGCACCACGCCGTAGGCCAGGTCGGTGATGTCGTGCTCGGGGAAGTCCGCGGCGTCCATGTCGGGCAGGCGCACGCCGAAGTGCAGGTTGCTGTCGCCGACGTGGCCGAAGTGCATCATCTCGGCGCCGGGCCACGCGGCCAGCACGCGCGCGCGCAGCGTCTCGGCGAACTCGCCGATGCGCCCGATCGGCACGCTGACGTCGAAGCCCACGCTGGGCGTCCACATGGTCGGGAACTCGGCCACCGCGTCGCGCAGCAGCCAGAAGCTCGCGGCTTCCTTGTGGCTGGCGGCGACCGCCGCGTCCTGGATCAGGCCCGCTTCCAGCGCCGACTCCAGCATGGCCTCGAAGACCGGCGCGTCCTGCGCGCTGTCGTTGCCCTGCAGGTCGAGCAGCACGTAGAACGGATGGCCGGCGGGCAGCGGCGCGCGCACGCCGGCCACGCGCGTGGTGACGAGCGCGTAGAAATCGGCCCACATCACTTCGAACGCGCTGAGGCGGCCCGAGAGCGCGCGCTGGGCATGGCGCAGCAGACGCACCACGTCCTCGTAGCCCGCGAGCGCGCACAGCGCGGTCTGGGTGGCGGCCGGCAGCGGCGCCAGGCGCAGCACCGCGCGCGTGATCACGCCGAGCGTGCCTTCGCTGCCGATGAAAAGCTGGCGCACGTCGTAGCCGGCATTGTTTTTCTGCATCTTGTTGAGCGAGGACACCACGGTGCCGTCGGCCAGCACCGCCTCCAGCCCCAGCACCTGGTCACGCATCATGCCGTAGCGGATCACGCGGTTGCCGCCGGCGTTGGTGGCGATGTTGCCGCCGATCTGGCAACTGCCGCGCGCGCCGAGGTCCACCGCCAGCAGCCAGCCGGCTTCGCGCGCGGCGTCCTGCGCGGCCTGCAGCGTGGTGCCGGCCAGCACGGTCATGGTGCCGGCCTGCGCGTCGATCTCCTCCACGCCGCGCATGCGCTCGAGCGACAGCACCACCTCGCCGCCCTGCGGCGTGGCCGCGCCGGCCAGCCCGGTGAGCCCGCCCTGCGGCACCACCGGCTGGCCCAGGCGGTTGCACAGCGCCAGCACGGCGGCGACTTCGGCGGTGCCGCGCGGGCGCGCCACGGCCAGCGGCGGCGCGCCCAGCGGCGCGTACCAGTCCTTGCGGAAGCGCGTCTCGATGGCGTCGCCGGCCTGCAGGCCGGGGCCGTCCAGCAGGGCTGCCAGCGCCCCGAGGATGGCGCCGGGCGCCTTGCGTGCGGGATCGGAGTCGGTCATGTCGGCCTGATGGCGATGCGAAAGCCGCAATACTAGGCCACGGCCGCAAGCAGCGGGAAGGGCCAATCGCCGCCCCCGGCATGGCGCCACGGCCGCACGCGGGCCGCGCTACGCCCCGCTCCACGCCTCCTGGTTGATCGCCGCGGCGGCCGCGCGGCGCGGCGCCTGCGTGCGCGCGAGGTGTTCCAGCGCGGGCTCGATCACCTCGGCGAGCTTGTGGAAGGCCGGCGCGATCTGGTCGTCCGGCACGCAGGCGTAGCCCAGCAGCAGGCCCTGGCTGGCGGCCCGGGCCGGGTCGGCGAAGTAGCGCGACAGCGGCCGCGTGGTCAGGCCCTGCGTGCGCGCCGCCATGCTGATGCCGAGGTCGTCGGCGCCGGGCGGCAGGTGCAGCACCATGTGCAGGCCGGCCTCGTGCGTGGAGGTCGGCCAGTCCGCGCCCAGGCGCGCGGCGATGGCTTCGCGCAACAGGCCCTGGCGCTGCGCGTAGCGCTGGCGCACGCGGCGGATGTGGGTGGCGTAGTGGCCTTCCTCGATGAAGTCGGCCAGCACCGCCTGCTGCATCAGCTGGCCCTCGCGGAACAGCTCCGACAGCCCCGTGGCGAAATGCGGCGCGAGCGGCTTGGGCAGCACCATGAAGCCCATGCGCAGCCCCGGGAACAGCGTCTTGGAGAAGGTGCCCATGTAGATCACGCGGTCGTGCTCGTCCAGGCCCTGCAGCGAGGCCAGCGGCCGGCCCTCGAAGCGGAATTCGCTGTCGTAGTCGTCCTCCACGATCCACGCGCCGCGCTGGCGCGCGTATTCGAGCAGCATGCGCCGGCGCGACAGGCTCATCACCATGCCGAGCGGATACTGGTGCGACGGCGTGGCGAAGATGAAGCGCGGCGGGTTCTGCAGCGTGGCCGCGTCGGGCGCGATGCCCTCGCCGTCCACCGGCACCGGGATGGTCTCGATGCCGGCGCTGTTGAGCAGGCTGCGCGTGCCCCAGTAGCCGGGGTCTTCCATCCACGCCTTGTCGCCGGGGTCGCCGAGCAGCCGCGCGATCAGGTCGATGGCCTGGTGGATGCCGGTGGTCAGGATGATCTGCTCGGGCTCGCAGCGCACCGAGCGCACCAGCCGCAGGTGCTCGGCCAGCACCCGGCGCAGCGGCATGTAGCCGCCGTTGTGCGCATACGTCAGCAGTTCGGGCTTGGGCGCGCGCCAGTGCTTGTTGAGCAGGCGTGCCCAGACAGCGTGCGGAAACAGCGAAACGTCGGGCACGCCCGCGACGAACGCGCCCCATTGCCGGTCCGATGCACCGGAATGCGACACCAGGTGCTGGCCGCGCCGCGATAGCGTGAAGCGGTTCGGGTTTTGCTGCGCTGCGGGCACAGTGATGGTGCCACTTTGCGCCCTAACGTTGTGCAATGCACTATGGTCGGGAAAACTCTGCGACACGAAGGTGCCACTTCCGCTCGATGCGGTGACGTAACCCTCCGCCAGGAGCTGTTCGTAGGCATACAGCACGGTGTTGCGCGAGACCCCGACCTCCTTCGCCAGGAGCCGCGACGCGGGCAGCTTGCTACCCGCAACCAAAGACCCAGCAAGGATTTCCTGCCGAATGATCTCGTAGAGCTGGCGGTTCATATGCGCGCCGTTCTTGTCTTCCGCACCATCGGCGGGCCTTTCCAGACGCTGCAGCAGCAGCTCCGACAAAATGGTCTCTTTCAAAGTGGCACCGGCTAAAAAGCGAAACATGGACCTACCGATGGTACCAATGATCGGCTAACTTTCGATACATCTTGTTGGGTTCGTCGTTTTTTTGAACGACGTCTTGCCGATTCGGCTGATTCGATCCCCCTCCGGAAGCGCCCCCCTCGCGCATGCCGGGCCAGTCAGTGGAGCCACCATGCAACGTCCCGCCGGCAGTGCCGCGATTGCCGCCACGCCAGATCTTCCCGCGCTCACAACCGATGCCATCGCCGCCGCCGTGCGCGCGCTCGAGCCGTACATGGTGCGCACGCTGTCGGATTTCGTGGCGGCGCCCAGCCCGTCGGGCCAGGAGCAGCCCGCCGTGGCCTTCATGGAAGGCGCGCTGCGCGAGCTCGGCCTGGCGTCCGAGCACATCTACCTGCGCAGCGAGGCGCTCAAGGACCTGCCGCTGTTCTCGCCGCCGTGCTGCCCCGACGGCGGCCGCTACAACCTGCTGGCCACGCACCGGCCCGCGGCGAAGGGCGGGCGCTCGGTGCTGTTCAACGGCCACCTCGACGTGGTGCCGACCGGCCCCGAGTCGATGTGGCGCCAGTCGCCGTATGCGCCGTTCGTCGAGGACGGCTGGCTGTTCGGCCGCGGCGCGGGCGACATGAAGGCCGGCATCGTCTGCACGCTGGCCGCGTTCAAGGCGCTCAAGGACCTCGGCGTGCAGCCCGCCGGCGCGGTCGGCTTCAACTCCGTGCTCGAGGAGGAGAACACCGGCAACGGCGCGCTGGCCACGGTGGCCGCGCTGCGCAGCGCGGTCGGCGCGGGCAAGCTGGCCTCGTTCGACACCGTGGTGATTCCCGAGCCGTTCGGCGAAACCCTGATGAGCGCGCAGATGGGCGTGTTCTGGATGTTCGTCGATCTCACCGGCCACCCGGCGCATGCCGCCTACATGTCCAGCGGCGTGAACCCGGTCGAGGCCGCCATCGAGGTGATCGCCGACCTGCGCCGCCTCGAGGCCGAGTGGAACCTGCCGCAGAACCGGCCCGCCGCGTACCGCGACCACGCGCACCCGGTCAATTTCAACATCGGCCAGATCCAGGGCGGCGAGTGGAATTCCTCGGTGCCGTGCACCTGCACGCTGGGCGTGCGCATCGGCTTCTTCCCGGACATGGACGTCAACGACGCCAAGGCGCGCGTGGCGGACTGTGTGCGCGCCACGCTCGCGCGCCTGGCCAGCAACCTGCAGCTCGGCATCCGCTACGAGGGTTTCCACGCGCCGGGCTGCGAGTTCGACCTGGAGGTGGCCAGCATGCAGACGCTCGCGGCCGCGCACCGGAAAACCACCGGCGAGCCCGTGCGGCACGAAGCCTCCACCGCCACCACCGACGCGCGCCATTTCCGCATGATGCTGGACACGCCCGTGACCTGCTACGGGCCGGTGGCGCGCAACATCCACGGCATCGACGAGTCGGTCTCCATCGAGAGCATGGTGCGCGTGGCCACCACGCTCGCGCAGTTCATGCACGACTGGTGCGGCGTCGAGCCCGCCGCCGCCTGAGCCACCACGCAGTCACCGCAGCCGCAGCAATCGTCTTTCGTACCTTCCGTATCCGCAGAGCACGATCACTACCACAGGAAACTGACCGATGAAATCCTTCACCCAACACCTGAAAAAGAGCTTTGGCAAAAGCCTGGTGTCGATGGCGCTGGCCAGCGCCGGCCTGGCCCTGGCGCCGGTGCTGCTGCCCGCGGGCAGCGCCGCCGCGCAGACCGTGGGCGGCACCTTGTCCGGCATCGTCCAGCCCGAGCCGCCGATCCTGGTGAGCGCGATGAACTCGCAGGCGCCCACGCAGTACATCGCCGGCAAGATCTACCAGGGCCTGCTGACCTACGGCCCGGACCTCAAGCCGCGCCCCGAGCTGGCCAAGTCGTGGAAGATCTCGCCGGACGGCCTGACCTACACCTTCGAGCTGCAGCAGGGCGTGAAGTGGCATGACGGCAAGCCGTTCACCTCGGCCGACGTGGTGTTCTCGATCGACAAGATGCTGCGCGAGGTGCACGTGCGCACGCGCGCCGTGATCAACAAGTACATGGACTCGATCCGCGCGGTCAACGACAGCACCGTGGAGATCAAGCTCAAGGAGCCGTTCCCGCCGTTCATCTCGATGTTCGAGACCGGCACCATGCCGATGATGCCCAAGCACATCTACGACGGCACCGACTACCGCAACAACCCGGCCAACCAGAAGCCCATCGGCACCGGCCCCTTCATGTTCAAGGAATGGAAGAAGGGCGCCTACATCAAGCTGGCCAAGAACCCCAACTACTGGAAGAAGGGCAAGCCCTACCTGGACGAACTGGTGTTCTACGTGATCCCGGACTCGGCCTCGCGCGCGGTGGCCTTCGAGAAGGGCGACGTGCAGGTGCTGCGCGGCGGCGACGTCGACAACGTGGACGTCAAGCGCCTGCGCGCGCTGCCCAACGTGGAATACACCACCAAGGGCTGGGAGATGTTCGCGCCGATGTCCACGATGCTGATGAACGAGCGCAAGCCGCCGTTCAACAACATCAAGGTGCGCCAGGCGGTGATGCACGCGCTCAACCGCAAGCTGATCGTCGACAACATCTTCTTCGGCATGGGCAAGCCGGCGGTGAGCCCGTTCTCCTCGAGCACGCTGTTCTTCGACAAGAACATGCCGGCCTATGACTTCAACCTGAAGAAGGCGCGCGACCTCATCAAGGAGTCCGGCGTCAACGTCGGCCAGTACCCGGTCAAGATCCTGTCGACCTCCTACGGCGCCAACTGGGACCGCCTCGACGAGTACGCCAAGCAGATGCTCGAGCAGCTCGGCTTCAAGGTCAGCATCGAGTCGGCCGATGCCGGCACGTGGTCCAGCCGCGTGAGCAACTGGGACTTCGACCTGACCGTCACCTACACCTACCAGTACGGCGATCCGGCGCTGGGCGTGGAGCGGCTCTACGTGACCAAGAACATCGTCAAGGGCACGCCGTTCGCCAACGTGCAGGGCTACAGCAACCCGCAGGCCGATGCGCTGTGGGCCCAGGCCGGCGTCGCGCTGGACGCGGGCGAGCGCCAGAAGCTGTACAGCGAGGTGCAGAAGATCCTGGTGACGGAAGTGGCCGCCGGCAACCTGTTCGAGCTGGAGTTCCCCACGCTGTACCGCAAGAACGTCAAGAACCTCGTGACCACCGCGATCGGGCTGAACGAGTCGTTCGACAACGTTTCCATCGAGAAGAACTGAGTCGTGCGTGACGGGCGCGCGCGGGTTCCGCTGCG
>NZ_AQPL01000114.1:0-18598 GCF_000395345.1 Cupriavidus sp. WS
CGCGGGTTCCGCTGCGGAACCCGCGCGCGCACCGGGCCGCTCCCGCGCGTGCGGGGCGGCGCAGCAATGCGGGCGCGATGGCGCCCGGACCCAGCTTTTGCCCCGCGTGGAGCATGCCGTGAATTTCCTCTCTTTCCTGTTGTCCCGCCTGTGGAAGGCCCTCGTGGTCGTGCTCGGCGTGGTCATCATCAATTTCTTCCTGATCCGCATGGCGCCGGGCGACCCCGCCACCGTCATGGCGGGCGAGGCCGGCGCCGGCGATGCCGCCTTCGTCGGCCAGCTGCGCCAGCAGTTCGGGCTGGACCAGCCGGTGCTCACGCAGCTCGGCATCTATCTCAAGGGCGTGGCCAGGCTCGACCTCGGCTACTCGTACCGCAACCACCTGCCGGTGCTGGACCTGATCCTGGACCGCCTGCCGGCCACCATCGTGCTGATGAGCGGCGCGTTCGTGTTCTCGCTCGTGCTCGGCGTACTGCTGGGCGTGATCTCGGCGCGCACGCGCTACGAGAACAAGCGCCGCTGGGTCGACAGCGCGGTGATGAGCGGCGCGCTGCTGCTGTACGCCACGCCGCTGTTCTGGCTGTCGCTGATGGCCATCATCCTGTTCTCGGTGGTGCTGGGCTGGCTGCCCGCGTTCGGCATGGAGACCATTGGCGCCGGCTACACGGGCCTGGCGCGCGTGCAGGACGTGGCGCTGCACATGGTGCTGCCGACCATCTCGCTGGGCTGCTTCTTCATGGCGGTGTACGTGCGCCTCACGCGCGCCTCGATGCTGGAAGTGATGGGCATGGACTTCGTCAAGACCGCGCGTGCCAAGGGCGTGCCGGCCGGGCGCGTGATCCGCGTGCACGTGCTGCGCAACGCGCTGCTGCCGGTGATCACGTTCGCCGGTATCCAGCTCGGCCAGATGGCCGGCGGCGCGGTGCTGACCGAGACCGTGTTCTCGTGGCCCGGCATCGGCCGCCTGATGTTCGACGCGCTGCTGCAGCGCGACTACCAGCTGCTGCTCGGCATCTTCTTCGTGACCTCGGCGCTGGTGGTGTTCTTCAACCTGGTGACGGACATCGTCTACCGCTTCATCGACCCCCGCATCGCGGTGGGCGGCAAGGGAGCCACGGCATGAAAGCCTTCGCCCGACGTTATGCGCGCAACTACGGCGCGGTGATCGGCCTGCTGGTGCTGCTGGCCGTGGTGGCGGTGGCGCTGCTCGCGCCCGTGCTGTACGAGGACTCGCCGTGGCTGATGGTGGGCGAGCCGCTGGTGCACCCGTTCGCCGACGCCGCCTATCCGTTCGGCACCGACATGCTGGGCCGCGACATCACCGCCGGCATGCTGTACGGCGCGCGCGTCTCGCTGCTGGTGGGCGTGATCTCCACCGGCGTGGCGCTGGTGTTCGGCATCCTGATCGGCTCGGTGGCCGGCTACTGCGGCGGCCGCGTGGATGACGCGCTGATGCGCTTCACCGAGTTCTTCCAGACCATCCCGCAACTGGCGATGGCGGTGGTGATCGTGGCCATCTTCAACCCGACCATCTACTCCATCGTGGCGGCCATCTCGGTGGTCTCCTGGCCGCCGGTGGCGCGCCTGGTGCGCGGCGAGTTCCTCACGCTCAAGCAGCGCGAGTTCGTGCAGGCCGCGGTGGTGATCGGGCAGAAGCCGCTGCGCATCATCCTCACGCAGATCCTGCCCAACGCCATGTCGCCGATCATCGTGTCGGCCTCGTTCATGGTGGCCACGGCGATCCTGACCGAGTCGGCGCTGTCCTTCCTGGGCCTGGGCGACCGCAACATGATGAGCTGGGGCTTCATGATCGGCGCGGCCCGCACCATGATCCGCGAAGCCTGGTGGATGAGCGTGTGGCCGGGCGTGGCGATCCTGCTCACGGTGCTGTCCATCAACCTGATCGGCGAAGGCCTGAACGACGCCATGAACCCCCAACTGCGCCGCCGTGGCGAGTGAGCCAAAGGATGCCGCACATGCAATCACCTGACCAGAATCCCGCGCCGGCAGCCGCGCCGCTGCTGTCCGTGCGCGACCTCACCATCGCGCTGCCCGCCGGCGGCGACCGCCCGCACGCGGTCAGCGGCGTGACCTACGACCTGCACGCCGGCGAGATCCTGTGCATCGTCGGCGAGTCCGGCTCGGGCAAGTCGATGAGCGCCAACGCCATCATGGGCCTGCTGCCGCCCTACCTCAAGCCGCAGGGCGGGCAGATCCTGTTCAAGGGCCGCGACCTGCTGGCGCAGGACGAGAACACCCTGCTGTCGATGCGTGGCAAGGACATGGCGATGGTGTTCCAGGAGCCGCTGTCCGCGCTCAACCCGGTGATGACCGTGGGCGAGCAGATCGCCGAGGTGATGCGCGTGCACGGCGCCTATCCGGGCGAGGCGCGCAACCGCCGCGTGCTGGAACTGCTGGAATTCGTCGGCCTGCCCGACCCCGCCACGCTGACCCACAGCTACCCGTTCCGCCTGTCCGGCGGCCAGCGCCAGCGCGTGGTGATCGCGATGGCGCTGGCGCTCGAGCCCGCGCTGCTGATCGCCGACGAGCCGACCACCGCGCTCGACGTCACCACGCAGGCGCAGATCCTGGCGCTGATCAAGCGCATCCAGGCCGAGAAGGGCATGGGCGTGATGTTCGTCACGCACGACTTCGGCGTGGTGGCGGAGATCGCCGACCGCGTGGCGGTGATGGAAAAGGGCGTGCTGGTGGAGATGGGCACGGCGCAGCAGGTGCTCAACCATCCGCAGCATCCCTACACGCGCCGGCTCATCAGCGCCGTGCCGCACGGGCGCGCCAAGGAGCGCCAGGCGGACGCGGCCGAGACCGTGCTGGAAGTGCGCGACCTGCGCAAGACCTACGTCTCCGGCGGCGGCCTGTTCAGCAAGAAGCGCGTGGTCAACGCCGTGGACGGCGTGAGCTTCCGCGTGCAGCGCGGGCAGACGCTCGGCATCGTGGGCGAGTCCGGCTCGGGCAAGTCCACCATCGGCAAGTGCCTGCTCAAGCTGACCGGCATCGACGGCGGCGAGCTGCTGTTCGACGGCCAGGACATCGCGCGCCTGTCCGAGCGGCAGTTCCGCCCGCTGCGCAGCGACGTGCAGATGATCTTCCAGGACCCGTTCGCCTCTCTCAACCCGCGCCACACGGTGGGCCGCATCATCACCGACGGCCCGGTCGCCAACGGCGTGCCGCTGGCGCAGGCGCAGGCGCGCGGGCGCGAGCTGCTGCAACTGGTGGGGCTGGAGCCGTCCGCGTTCGACCGCTATCCCAACCAGTTCTCGGGCGGCCAGCGCCAGCGCATCGGCATCGCGCGCGCGCTCGCGCTGGAGCCCAAGCTGCTGGTGGCCGACGAATCGGTCTCCGCGCTCGACGTCTCGGTGCAGGCGCAGGTGCTCGAGCTGCTGGCCGAGCTGCAGAAGCGCCTGAACATCGGCCTGATCTTCATCACGCATGACCTGCGCGTGGCCGCGCAGATCTGCCATCACGTGATCGTGATGCACAAGGGGCGCGTGGTGGAGTCCGGCCCGCCCGACCAGATCTTCGACGCGCCGCGCCACGAATACACGCAGCGCCTGATCGCCGCGGTCCCCGGCAAGGAATGGGACCCGACCCTGATCCGCGCGGCCGCCTGAACGCGGCGCGCACCAACCTGACATCAAAGACGGAGCAACGACAGATGAAGAACGCCGAACTGGTTCGCCGCAAGGACGCCGCCACCCCGCGTGGCGTGGGCGTGATGTGCAATTTCTACGCCGAGCGCGCCGAGAACTCGGAGATCTGGGACGTGGAGGGCAAGCGCTACATCGACTTCGCCGCCGGCATCGCCGTGCTCAACACCGGCCACCGCCACCCGCGCCTGGTCGAGGCGATCCAGCGCCAGCTCGGCCGCTTCACCCACACCGCGTACCAGATCGTGCCGTATGCCAGCTACGTCGAACTGGCCGAGAAGATCAACCAGCGCGCGCCGGGCCGCTCGGCCAAGAAGACCGCCTTCTTCACCACCGGCGCCGAAGCCGTGGAGAACGCCATCAAGATCGCCCGCGCCGCCACCGGCCGTCCCGGCGTGATCGCGTTCTCGGGCGGCTTCCACGGCCGCACCATGATGGGCATGGCGCTGACCGGCAAGGTGGTGCCGTACAAGGTCGGCTTCGGGCCGTTCCCGGGCGAGGTGTTCCACGCGCCGTACCCGTGCGCGCTGCACGGCGTGTCGGTGGACGACTCGCTCAAGGCGCTGCAGCACCTGTTCAAGGCCGACGTCGATCCCAAGCGCGTGGCCGCCATCATCTTCGAGCCGGTGCAGGGCGAAGGCGGCTTCAACGTGGCGCCGCCGGCCTTCGTCAAGGCGCTGCGCGCGGTCTGCGACGAGCACGGCATCCTGCTGATCGCCGACGAGGTGCAGACCGGCTTCGGCCGCACCGGCCGCCTGTTCGCGATGGAGCACTACGAGGTGGCGCCGGACCTGACCACGATGGCCAAGAGCCTGGCCGGCGGCATGCCGCTGTCGGCCGTGTGCGGCCGCGCCGAGGTCATGGACGCGCCCGCGCCCGGCGGCCTGGGCGGCACCTATGCCGGCAACCCGCTGGCGGTGGCCTCCGCGCTGGCCGTGCTCGACGTGCTCGACGGCGAGCAGCTGATTCCGCGCGGCGCCGCGCTCGGCCAGCGCCTGGTGGCGCGGCTGGAAAGCCTGAAGTCGCGCGTGCCGCAGATCGCGGAAGTGCGCGGCCTGGGCGCGATGGTGGCGGTGGAATTCCGCCGCGCCGACGGCTCGCCCGACCCCGAGTTCACGCGCGAGGTGCAGAACCGCGCGCTCGAGCAGGGCCTGCTGCTGCTGTCGTGCGGCGTGTACGGCAACGTGATCCGCTTCCTGTTCCCGCTCACCATCCAGGACGCGGTGATGGACGAAGGCCTGGACATCCTGGCCGACGTGCTCACGCGCTGACACCGGGCCGCATCCGCGCACGCTCCGGCACATCCACACCAACATAACGAGACAGAACATCATGCAACTCAAGGATTCCAGCCTCCTGCGCGCGCAGGCTTTCGTCGGCGGCCAGTGGCAGGACGCCGACAACGGCGCCACCTTCGCCGTCACCAACCCGGCCGACGGCGCGCTGATCGGCACGGTGCCGCTGATGGGCGCGGCCGAGACGCGCCGCGCCATCGAGGCCGCGCGCGTGGCGCAGGCCGCGTGGCGCCGCAAGACCGCGCGCGAGCGCGCCCAGGTCATGCGCGCCTGGTACGACCTGATGATCGCCAACGCCGACGACCTCGCCGTGCTGATGACCAGCGAGCAGGGCAAGCCGCTGGCCGAGGCGCGCGGCGAGGCGCTCTATGCCGCCTCTTTCCTCGAATGGTTCGCCGAGGAAGCCAAGCGCGTGAACGGCGACGTGCTGGCCACGCCCGCGGCCGACAAGCGCCTGCTGGTGGTCAAGGAGCCGGTCGGCGTGTGCGCGGCCATCACGCCGTGGAACTTCCCGCTGGCTATGATCACGCGCAAGGCCGGCCCCGCGCTGGCCGCCGGCTGCGCGATGGTGCTCAAGCCGGCCGAGGACACGCCGCTGTCCGCGCTCGCGCTGGCCCTGCTGGCCGAGCGCGCCGGGCTGCCCGCCGGCCTGCTCAGCGTGGTGACGGGCGACGCCGCCAGCTCGATCGAGATCGGCGGCGAGCTCACCGGCAGCCCCGTGGTGCGCAAGCTCAGCTTCACCGGCTCCACCGAAGTGGGCCGCATCCTGATGCGCCAGTCGGCGCCGACCATCAAGAAGCTGTCGCTGGAGCTCGGCGGCAACGCGCCGTTCATCGTGTTCGACGACGCCGACCTCGACGCCGCCGTGGAAGGCGCGATGGCCTCCAAGTACCGCAACGCCGGCCAGACCTGCGTCTGCGCCAACCGCCTCTACGTGCACGACAAGGTGTACGACGCCTTCGCGCAGAAGCTGGTGGCCGCGGTGGAAAAGCTCAAGGTCGGCCACGGCCTCGAGCCCGGCGTGCTGCAGGGTCCGCTGATCAACCAGGACGCGGTGGCCAAGGTCGAGCAGCATATCGCCGACGCCGTGGGCAAGGGCGCGCGCGTGCTCTCGGGCGGCAAGCGCCACCGCCTCGGCGGCACCTTCTTCGAGCCGACCGTGCTGGCGGGCGTGACGCCGGCCATGCTGGTGGCCCGGGAAGAAACCTTCGGCCCGCTCGCGCCGCTGTTCCGCTTCGGCAGCGACCAGGAAGTCATCGACATGGCCAACGACACCGAGTTCGGCCTGGCCTCCTACTTCTACAGCCGCGACATCGGCCGCGTGTGGCGCGTGGCCGAGGCGCTGGAGTACGGCATGGTCGGCATCAACACCGGGCTGATTTCCAACGAGGTGGCGCCGTTCGGCGGCGTCAAGCAGTCGGGCCTGGGCCGCGAAGGCTCCAGCTACGGCATCGAGGAATACCTGGAAACCAAGTACCTGTGCATGGGCGGCGTGGATCGCTGACCGGCACACCTTCAGGAGAAGCGCATGAGCAGACCCCAAGCCGTTCCCACCGTGCAGATCGACAACGACCGCGTGGCCGTCACCGAGTGGCGCTTCGCGCCGGGCGCCGAGACCGGCCATCACCGCCACGGCTACGACTACGTGGTGGTGCCGATGACCACCGGCGCGCTGCGGCTGGAGACGCCGGCCGGCGAGGTGGTCAGCCAGCTCGTGGCGGGCCGCGCCTACTACCGCGCGGCGGGCGTGGAGCACAACGTCATCAACGCGCACGAAGGCGAGTGCGTGTTCGTGGAAATCGAGATCAAGCGATGAGCGTATCTTCAACCCGGGCCGCCGCGCCGCGCGAGCGCAACGGCGGCCAGATCCTGGTGGAACAACTGCGCATCCAGGGCGTCAGGCGCGTGTTCCTGGTGCCGGGCGAAAGCTACCTGCCCTGCATCGACGCGCTGTACGACCACCAGGACGCGATCCAGCCGATCGTGTGCCGGCAGGAAAGCGGCGCCGGCTACATGGCGGAAGCCTACGGCAAGCTCACCGGCGAGCCCGGCATCTGCTTCGTCACGCGCGGGCCCGGCGCCACCAATGCCAGCATCGCCGTGCACACGGCGCACCAGGACTCCACGCCGATGATCCTGTTCGTCGGCCAGGTCGGCAACGACTTCAGCGAGCGCGAGGCGTTCCAGGAGATCGACTACCGCCGCATGTTCGGCCAGATGGCCAAGTGGGTGGCGCAGATCGACCGCACCGAGCGCATTCCCGAGTTCATCGCGCGCGCGTTCGCGGTGGCCACCAGCGGCCGGCCCGGCCCGGTGGTGCTGGCGCTGCCCGAGGACACGCTGTGGGGCAAGGCGGTGGTGGCCGACATGCCGCGCTACCAGCGCGCGCACGGCGCGCCCACGCCCGAGGCGCTGGGCGCGCTGGCCGGCCTGCTCGAGCGCGCCGAGCGCCCGTTCATGCTGGTGGGCGGCTCGGGCTGGAGCGCGTCCGCGCAGCGCCGGCTCGAAGCGTTCGCCGAGCGCTTCGCGCTGCCGGTGGGCGTGGCCTGGCGCCGGCTCGAGTGCTTCGACAACCATCACCCGAACTATGTCGGCCACGTTGGCTGGGGCATGGGCGAGGCGCTGCGCGAGCGCATCCGCGAGGCCGACCTGCTGATCGCCGTGGGCACGCGCATGGGCGAGGCCACCACCGAAGGCTACACGCTGGTGGAAAGCCCGCTGCCGCGCCAGAAGCTGGTGCACGTGTACCCGGACGCCAACGAGCTGGGCCGCGTGTTCCAGCCCGCGCTGCCGGTGGTGGCGGACGTGAACGCGTTCGCCGCCGCGCTCGACGGCCTGTCGCCCGCGCGCGAGCCGGCCTGGGCCGCGCGCACCCGCGCCGCGCGCCAGGAACTGCTGGCCGCGCAGGAGCCCAAGGCCGCGCCCGGCAGCCTCAACCTGAACCGCGCCGCCTGCCACGTGCGCGACGTGCTGCCCGAAGACGCCTGCCTTACCGTGGGCGCCGGCAACTACGCGCTGTTCCCGCATGCGTACTACCGCTTCAAGGGCGTGGGCACCAGCCTGGCGCCGACGGTCGGCTCGATGGGCTACGGCCTGCCGGCGGCGATCTCCGCCAAGCTGGAGAACCCCGAGCGCACGGTGGTCTGCTATGCCGGCGACGGCTGCTTCCAGATGAACCTGCAGGAACTCGGCGTGGCCATGCAGTACCGGCTCGGCATCGTGATCCTGGTGTTCAACAACGGCATCTGGGGCACCATCCGCTCGCACCAGGAGCGCGAGTTCCCGGGCCGCACGATCGCGCTGGGCTTCGACAACCCCGAGTTCACCGAGCTGATCCGCGCCTATCGCGGCTACGGCGAGGTGGTGGACAACGACGCCGCGTTCGGCCCCGCGTTCGCGCGCGCGCGGGCCTTCGCCGACCGGGAAAAGCTGCCGGCGCTGCTGGAGCTGCGCTACGACGCCGACGGCATCGCCCCGGGCGTGACGCTGACGGAGATCCGCGAAGCGGCGTTCGCGCGGCAGCGGGCGGCCGCCTAGCGCCTGGTGTCGCGCCCTTCTCCCGCGTCGTGGGAGAGGGGCGCGAACCGGCAGCCAACGCGTTTCACCAGGTTTCACCACGCTTCACCACGAACCCAACATCATGCGCGCCTTCTTCTCGGATGACCAACTGCTGCACCAGCCCCGCCAGTTCATGCGCGCGGGCCGCCTGTGCGAACCGACCGACGTGCCGGCGCGCGCCCATGCGCTGCAGCGCGCGCTGGCCGGGCGCGGCATCGCGCTGGCCGAGCCGGCCGATTTCGGCCGCGCGCCGCTGGAAGCCGTGCACAGCCCGGCCTATCTCGATTTCCTCGGCTACGCCTACGAGCGCTGGATGGCGCTGGCGCGGCCCGGCTTCGAGCCCGGCATCGAGGTGCTGCCGAACCTTTCGCCGTACTACAACGGCCGCGTGGACCAGCCGCGCCGCGCGCCGTGCCCAACCGATTCCATCATCGCGCAGGCCGGCTACTACCTCGGCGACCTGAGCGCGCCGCTCGGGCCGCAGAGCTGGCGCGCCATCCTGCGCTCGGCGCACAGCGCGGTGGCCGCCGCGCAGTACGTGTGCGAGCAGCAGCACCGCCAGGGCATCGCGTATTCGCTGTCGCGCCCGTCCGGCCACCATGCGCACAGCGACCGCGCGGTGGGCTTCTGCTACGTCAACAACTCGGCCATCGCCGCGGAGACGCTGCTCAAGCGCTTCGGCAAGGTGGCGGTGCTGGACGTGGACGCCCATCACGGCGACGGCACCCAGCAGATCTTCTACCAGCGCTCCGACGTGATGACGATCTCGCTGCACGCCGACCCGAGCGGCTATTACCCGTTCTACACCGGCTACGCCAACGAGCGCGGCTACGGCGCGGGCTACGGCTACAACCTGAATTTCCCGCTCGCGCACGGCACCGAGGACGACGGCTTCCTGGCCGCGCTCGACAACGCGCTCGACGCGCTGCGCGACTACCGCCCGCAGGCGCTGGTGCTGGCGCTGGGCTTCGATACCTATGTCCACGACCCCATCAGCGTGCTGCGCGTGGGGCTGGACGCCTACCGCGGCATCGGCGAGCGCATCAACGCGCTGGGCGTGCCCACGGTGGTGGTGCAGGAAGGCGGCTACGAGGTCGAGGCGATCGGCCCGGCGCTCGATGCCTTCCTGTCCGGCCTCGTCCCGGCAATGGCCTGAACCGAGAACAAGGAGACCCGACATGACCGCACTGAAGATCGACGGCGAGCGCCTGTGGCAGTCGCTGATGGACCTGGCCCGCATCGGCGCCACGCCGCGCGGCGGCAACGCGCGCCTGGCGCTGACCGCGCTCGACGGGCAGGGCCGCGACCTCGTGGCCGGCTGGATGCGCGACGCCGGCCTGACCGTGACGGTGGACCGCGTGGGCAATATCTTCGGCCGCCGCGCCGGGCGCGACGACAGCCTGCCGCCGGTGATGACCGGCAGCCATATCGACACCCAGCCCACCGGCGGCAAGTTCGACGGCTGCTTCGGCGTGCTGGCCGGGCTGGAGGTGATGCGCACGCTCAACGACCACGGCGTGCGGACCGAGGCGCCGCTCGAGCTGGCGATCTGGACCAACGAGGAAGGCACGCGCTTCGTGCCGGTGATGATGGGCTCGGGCGTGTTCGCCGGCATCTTCCCGCTGCAGACCGCGCTGGACGCCACCGACAACGAGGGCAAGCGCGTGGCCGACGAGCTGCGCGCGATCGGCTATGCCGGCGACGCCGAAGTGGGCGGGCGCAGGATCGGCGCGTATTTCGAGGCGCACATCGAGCAGGGCCCGGTGCTGGAAGACGCCGACAACGTGATCGGCGTGGTGACGGGCTCGCTGGGCCTGCGCTGGTACGACCTGACCGTGACCGGCATGGAGGCGCATGCCGGCCCCACGCCGATGCCGCTGCGGCGCGACGCGCTGTACGGCGCCTCGTTCATCGTGCAGGAAGTGGTGCGCATCGCCCATGACTTCGCGCCGCACGGGCGCGGCACGGTGGGCGTGATGACGGTGCATCCGGCCTCGCGCAACGTGATTCCCGGCGAAGTGAAGTTCACCGTGGACCTGCGCCACCAGGACGCCGACCGCCTGGCCGAGATGGACGCGCGCCTGCGCGCGGCCTGCGCGGCGCTGGCGCGCGGCGAGACCACCGGCGCGCCGCTCGGCGTGAAGATCGAGGACGTGCAGTATTTCCCGCCCACGCCGTTCGCGCCCGAGCTGGTGGGCCACGTGCGCGGCCAGGCCGCGGCGCTGGGCTACACGCACCAGGACATCGTCACCGGCGCCGGGCACGACGCGGTGTACATCGCCACGGTGGCGCCCACCGCCATGATCTTCGTGCCGTGCAAGGACGGCATCAGCCACAACGAGGTGGAGGACGCCCGGCCCGAGCACCTGGAAGCCGGCGCCAACGTGCTGCTAGGCGCGATGGTGGCGCAGGCCGGCGCGTAAGCGCCGCCATGCGCCTTCGTTCCACTTCAACCGCGGAAACATGATGAGTGAATTGCACGACCTCGCCTACTGGCGCCAGCGCGCCGCCACGGTGCCGATGCGCACCCAGGCCTACATCGGCGGCGCCTGGACCGATGCCGCCGGCGGCGCCACCTTCGAGACCCGCAACCCGGCCACCGGCGCGCTGCTGGCGCACGTCGCCGCGTGCGGCGGCGCCGACGTGGACCGCGCCGTGGCCGCCGCGCGCGCGGCCTTCGAGTCCGGCGTGTGGTCGCAGATGCCGCGCCGCGAGCGCAAGGCCGCGCTGCTGCGGCTGGCCGCGCTGATCGAGGCGCAGCGCGAGGAACTGGCGCTGCTGGAAACGCTCGACATGGGCAAGCCCATCGGCGACGCGCTGCTGTACGACATCCCCGAGGCCGCGCGCACCTATGCGTGGTACGCCGAGGCCATCGACAAGCTCTACGACGAGATCGCGCCGACCGACGGCAACACGCTGGCCACCATCACGCGCGAGCCGCTCGGCGTGGTGGCGGCGGTGGTGCCGTGGAACTACCCGCTGCTGATGGCGAGCTGGAAGGTGGCGCCGGCGCTGGCCGCCGGCAACAGCGTCATCCTCAAGCCGGCCGAGCAGTCGCCGCTGACCGCGCTGCGCCTGGCCGAGCTGGCCGGGCAGGCCGGCATTCCCGCCGGCGTGCTCAACGTGGTGCCGGGCCTGGGCGCGGAAGCGGGCCAGGCGCTGGGCCGCCACCCGGACGTGGACTGCATCGCCTTCACCGGCTCCACTGCCACCGGCAAGCGCTTCATGGAATACGCGGGCCAGTCCAACCTCAAGCGCGTGTGGCTGGAGTGCGGCGGCAAGTCGCCGCACATCGTGTTCGACGACTGCCCGGACCTGGACCGCGCCGCGCAGGCCGCCGCCGTGGGCATCTTCAACAACCAGGGCGAGATCTGCATCGCCGGCTCGCGGCTGTACGTGCAGCGCGGCATCTACGATGCGTTCATGGCGCGGCTGGAAGCGGCCGCGGCGCGCATGCAGCCCGGCGACCCGCTCGACCCGGCCTCGGCGATGGGCGCCATCGTCGACGCGCGCCAGCTCGACCGCGTGCTGTCGTTCGTCGACGCGGGCCGGCGCGAAGGCGCGCGCCTGCGCCTGGGCGGGCAGCGCGTGCGCGGCGAGAGCGGCGGCTATTTCCTCGAGCCGACCATCTTCGAGTGCCCGTCGCAGTCGCTGTCGATCGTGCGCGAGGAGATCTTCGGCCCGGTGCTGGCCGTGACCGTGTTCGACACCGAGGACGAAGCCGTGCGCATGGCCAACGATTCGCCGTATGGCCTCGGCTCCGGGCTGTGGACCGCGAACCTGTCGCGCGCGCATCGCGTCTCGCGCCGGCTGCGCGCGGGCCTGGTGTGGGTCAACTGCTACATGGACGGCGACGTCACGGTGCCGTTCGGCGGCGTCAAGCAATCCGGCAACGGGCGCGACAAGTCATTGCACGCGCTCGACAAATACACGGACCTGAAGACCACCTGGATGCATCTGGGATGACGGGATTGATTTAAAGAAATTCGCTGAATTCATTCAGCCTGATTTACGGAAAATGGCAGGGCCGTATCGCGTGACCGGGGCGTTCTCGTTGCCCGCCGTGCGGTACGGTCCTGCGTTTTCCGTCTTCAATCCCTCGAGGCAGAGCGGAAATTCCATCGCAGTGCATGAAACGGAACCGATCATCCAACAGGGTGCATATTGCTCTGTAAACGGTATTGGAAATTAGAAAAAAGCCATTTTTCAATGGCATGGCAATTGCTTGACTGATTCACACCCCGAGCCGGGACGATCCAATCTCCTAGAGGCAAGCCACACCATGCAAAATCCTTCATTCCAGAAACGACGCGCGGCGATGCTCGCCATCCTGCTGGGCGTCGCCGCGCCTTCGCTGTTCGCCCAGACCACGCGCGACTGGCCCACGCAGCCGGTGCGCATCGTGGTGCCGTTCCAGGCCGGCTCCGCCACCGACCTGATCACGCGCCAGATCGGCATCGGCCTGAGCAAGGAATACGGCCAGACCTTCGTGGTGGAGAACCGCCCCGGCGCGGCGGCCATGATCGGCAGCGAGGCCGCGGCGCGCGCGCCCGGCGACGGCTACACGCTGCTGATGTCCGGCCCCGCCTCGATGGTGACCAATCGCTTCCTGTACAAGAAGCTCAGCTACGATCCCGATGCGTTCGAGAAGGTCGCGGTGGTGGCCTACACGCCCAACATCCTGCTGTCCAGCCCGGACCTGCCGTTCAAGACGCTGCCGGAGATGATCGCCTACGCCAAGGCCAACCCGGGCAAGCTGACCTATGCGTCGTTCGGCGCCGGCACCACCTCGCACATGGCCGGCGAGATGCTCAAGGCGCTGGCCGGCATCGACATCGTGCACGTGCCGTACAAGGGCGCCGGCGACGCGATTCCCGCGCTGCTGTCGGGGCAGGTATCGATGTACTTCGACACCATCATGACCGGGCTGCCCTACGTGAAGGCCGGCAAGCTGCGCGCGCTGGGCGTGTCCAACAGCAAGCGCTCGCCGATGGCGCCGGACATCCCGACCATCGCCGAGCAGGGCTACCCCGGCTACGACATCGCGCCGTGGTACGGCATCGTCGCGCCCAAGGGCACGCCGGCGGACGTGGTCAACAAGCTCAACGTGTCGATCAACAAGCTGCTCAAGGACCCCGGCTTCCGCGAGAAGCTGGCGGCCACGGGCGCCGAGCCGCGCGGCGGCTCGGTGGCGGATTTCAGCGCGATGGTGGGCGCCGAGATCCCGCGCACGGAGAAGCTGGTCAAGCAGTCGGGGATCAGCCTGCAGTAGCGCGGCGAAAGGCTCGCCGCGCGCGCGGCGGGCCTGCATTCGCCGGCCTACATCATGTGGCGGGAAAAGCGGCCGTGCTCGGCGCCGGCCATCAGTTCGGTGAACTGCTCGCAGCTCATGTGCACCAGTTGCTGGTGGTCGCCGGCCTCGAAGAACACTTCGGGCTGGGCCAGCAGGCTGTCGTCGAGGTAGGTGTGCATGCCGTACGCCATCGCCACGGGCGGGATGGCGCCGAAGTCGCAGTCCTTGAAGACTTCGCGGATCTCGTCCTCCTGCGCGAGGATCAGCGTGCGCCCGGTCTGCGCGCACAGCGCCGACAGGTTCAGGTGATGCGTGGACGGGATCACCACGGCCACGTAGCCGATCTCGTCTTCCAGCAACAGGGTCTTGGCCAGGCGGTCTCCGGGAACGTGCGCTGCCTCGGCAGTGGCCATGCTGCTGAGGGTGTAGGGATGGCGGATGGTATCGAAACGGCTGTTCCTGCTGTTCAGGCAATTTGCCAGGGTGGTAGCCAAGGCCATGATGCGTCTCCTTCGCTGTACGTTGCAGTCTGGGCCGGGGGACCCCTGCGCTTCCTACTATAGACGGCGCCGCCCGGATGCAAAGCCGCTATCGGTGGGGAACGGTTGGCGGTGACGCCCGCGCCATGCGGGGCTCAGTCCTCGCCGTGAGTTGCATCGGCCTGCGTGCCGGCCTGCCGCGGCGCCGGCCACAGGACCTGGAGCTCGGTCTTGAGGAAATTGAGCAGGTAGCGCGTGGCCATCGTCTGGTAGCGGTTGGGCATGGTCAGCATGTAGAGCCGGCTGCCGAACACGCTGATGCGGTAGTCGGGCAGCAGCGCCACCAGCGTGCCCGCCGCCAGCTCGTCGGCGACGGCGTAGAGCGGGAAGATGCCCAGGCCGACGTCCCCCAGCACGCCGTCCTTGAGGAAGGCGAAGTTCTCCGAACTGAGCGTGGGTTCCAGCGCCACCTGCTCGCGCACGGCGTCGGCGCCGTGGCCGCGCGTGCCGAAGGCCTTGAGCTTCTGGCCGATCGGCGAGGCGCACACGATGGCATGGCCGCGCAGGTCGGCCAGTTCGCGCGGCGCCGGATGCGCGGCGAGATAGCCGGGCGAGCCGCACACGATCCACTCGACCACGCCGATCTCGGTGGCGACCACCGAGTCGGGCGGCGTGGAGATGATGCGCAGGGCCACTTCCACGTCCTCGGACACCAGGTTGTGGATGCGGTTGTCGAACACCACGTCGAGCGTGATGTCCGGGTAGCGGTGCTTGAACTTCACCAGCAGTTGCGACATCAGCGCGTGGCCCAGGCCGGTCGGCACCGACAGGCGCACATGGCCCTGCAGGCTCTTGCCCATGCTGTTGATGAGCGCGTTGGCGGCGGCCACCTCGCCGAGGATGTTGCGGCCGTGCTCGTAGAGGCCGGCGCCCACGGGCGTGGGCTCGACGTGGCGCGTGGTCCGGCGCAGCAACTGCACGCCGAGCGCTTCTTCCAGTGCCTTGAGGTGGTAGCTCACGTTGGCGCGCGTCATCTTGAGCTTGCGCGCGGCGGCCGACAGGTTGCCGGCGTCGACGATGTCCACGAACAGGCGAAGGGCGTTGAGGTCCATGTGGCGCTTGAAATCCTTGCAGTGAAAGCATGCCGGCGTGGCGGCGTGGCAGGAGTTTAGCCGCGTTGGCGCGCCGCGCTCCGGCGCGGCGCGAGGCGCGGGTTTATCTCGCGGCGCAGGCGGCGGCATTCCGTATTCGCCGAATTGAATCGGGGCATGAATCCGGTCCCGAATCTGGTCCGGAATCCGGTCCGGAATCCGGTCCCAAATCCGGCCCGCGGCGGACCTGCGATTTGTCCGCCGCCATCGCCGCGCGCCGGCGGGCAAAGAATGGATGCCGCCGCTGCATGCAATGCGGACGCGCCAATTCGCATTGCGCGGGCGGGTGCGTTTGAATCAAAGCAGGCAATCCAATGCGATTCAAGTCCGGCGCCGCGATGCGCGTCTTTCCGCGCCAATTTCGCCATCCGCATTCGGAAGCCGGGCGCGCGGATCGCGATAGTCCGCGGCCGGAAAGTGGATACTGCTTAGCTTCGGCTTTGCCGGTTTCGGGGGGGATTCCTGTCATTTTTGCCAATTGTGTGCAATATCCCAAAACGGCCCGGCCGGGTGCCGGCGCGCGCCGCCGGACGCCGCCAGCGGCGGCGGTTGCGGGCAATTGGCCGGCTTTTTTGCTTTCGATTACCTTTCGGGCGCGCGCCGATTGCCTGAATGCCGCGGCGCGGCAACCATCGAGGCGATGATGGAAATGAGAAATAACCCCTCGCCTAATACGTGAATCCGGCATTTCGGACTGTGCATTGGGCCGTGGCGAATCCGCGCCAATCCTGTCAATCCGCGCAATCGACGCAATCGGACCAATCCACGCTGCGGCAGCCAGCGCCAATAGGCAAGGAAATTCGGACGGTTGTATCAAGTTCTTACGTGGCTATATTTTCATTAATCAAACGTGGTAGGCTACGGCATCCGATTTTCCCCCTATCATTCAATTAACCCTCCCCAGGAGAATCCAAATGGCGACATACAAGCAACTGATTGCGGAGAAGGAAGCGCTCGAAGCAAAGCTGGCGGAAATGCGCGCCAGCGAAGTGGCTGGCGTCATTGCCCAGATCCAGGGCCTGATGACCGAATATGAGCTGACGGTCGACGACATCGCGCCCAAGCGCCGTCGCGGCCGTCCGGCATCCGGCGCCAATGGCAAGGCCGCCAAGCCCAAGAGCACGCTGCCGCCGAAATACCGCGATCCCAAGACCGGCGCCACCTGGACCGGCCGCGGCCGCGCCCCGGCATGGCTGGGCAAGAACCGCGCGCGTTTCCTGATCGCCGAAGCCTGATTGCGCGGCGGCGCTCGCGCGCCGCCCGGCTTTGCCATCGACCCGGCCGCGGCGCGCCTCGCCGCGCGCGGCGGGCGTTGCCGGCGCCGTTTTCTCGTTTTTCCATTCTTCCATTCTTCCGTTTCTCCCCCTTCGCCTTCCCGTTCTCCCGATGAAAAAAACCTTGAGCGCGGCGTTGCTGCTGGCGGCGTCGCTCGGCGCGCAGGCGGGCGAGCGTCCGGAGCGTTCGGAGCGTTCGTTCTCGGCGCGGTACACGGCCTGCATGAACGGGCCCGACGCCACCACCGCCGGCATGCACGGCTGCATCGCCGCGGAAACCGCGCGCCAGGACACGGCGCTGAACGCGGCCTACAAGCGCCTGCAGCAGGCCATCGCGCCCGCGCGCAAGCCGGCGCTGCTGGACGCCCAGCGCGCCTGGCTGAAATTCCGCGATGCCAACTGCGGCTTCCGGGCCGATCCCGACGGCGGCACCCTGGCGGGGCTGAGCGCCGCGTCCTGCGTCATGCAGATGACCGCGGACCGCGCGCAGGAACTGGGCGACCTCGCGACCGAGGCCGCCTCGCATTAGCCATCCGGGTTTCGTGGATATGCCTGCTGAAGCATATCCACGGGATTGTAAAGTCTGGCTATCCAGTCTGTCCAAGATGTGTGGGATTGTCAAAATACGGTGACGGCGTACCATGTTGGCCACATCGTTGTTTGCCTTGACCGGAGATTTCCCCCATGAGCCTGGATGCCGAATCCTTTTCGCTGCTGCGCGCGTCGGTGCAGCGTTTCATCGACGAACGCCTGAAGCCGGCCGAAGACACGCTCGAGGAAACCGACGACGTGCCGGCCGAGATCGTCGCCGACATGAAGGAGATGGGCCTGTTCGGCATCTCCATCCCCGAGAACTACGGCGGCATCGGCCTGTCGATGTCGCAGGAATGCGATGTGGTGTATGACCTCGGCCATACCGCCTTCGCGTTCCGCTCGGTGTTCGGCACCAACGTTGGCATCGGCTCGCAGGGCATCCTGATGGACGGCACCGAGGCGCAGAAGCAGGCCTACCTGCCCAGGATCGCCAGCGGCGAGCTCATCATCTCGTTCGCGCTGACCGAGCCCAACGCCGGCTCCGACGCGGCCTCGCTGCAGACCCGGGCCGAGCTCGACGGCGACCACTACGTCATCAACGGCACCAAGCGCTTCATCACCAACGCGCCGCGCGCGGGCGCCTTCACGCTGATGGCGCGCACCGGCGGCGGCGGCGCCTCGGGCATCTCGTCGTTCATCGTGCCGGCCGACACCCCGGGCATCTCGCTGGGCAAGCCGGACAAGAAGATGGGCCAGCGCGGCACCAAGACCTGCGACGTGGTGCTGGAGAACGTGCGCGTGCCGGCCGCCAACATCATCGGCGGCGTGCCGGGCGTGGGCTTCAAGACCGCCATGAAGGTGCTCGACCGCGGCCGCCTGCATATCTCGGCGCTGGCCTGCGGCATGGCGCACCGTCTGATCACCGACGCGGTGGCCTACGCCAGGGAGCGCAAGCAGTTCGGCCAGCCGATCGGCGATTTCCAGCTGATCCAGGCGATGCTGGCCGACAGCCAGGCCGAGCTCTACGCGGGCCTGTCGATGGTGCGCGACTGCGCCCAGCGCTACGACGCCAAGACGCCCGGCAAGAGCGACCCGGAGGTCAGCATGCTGGCCTCGTGCACCAAGATGTTCTGTACCGAGATGGTGGGCCGCGTGGCCGACCGCGCGGTGCAGATCCACGGCGGCGCCGGCTACATCGCCGAGTACAAGGCCGAGCGCTTCTACCGCGACGTGCGCCTGCTGCGCCTGTACGAAGGCACCACGCAGATCCAGCAACTGATCATCGCCAAGCAGCTGCTGCGCGACTGATCCGCCATGCGCGCGGCGGGCGCGGGCATGGCCCGCCC
>NZ_AQPL01000115.1:0-2573 GCF_000395345.1 Cupriavidus sp. WS
GGGCATGGCCCGCCCTGCCGCGCGCGGCCCTTCCCGGCGGCCCGTGCTGCCCCCGCGCGCAGCGTCCGCAGAGCGCGCAGTCCTGCTGCCCCGACGGAGACCACTCATGATGGCGTTCGCCGCTTCCCGTGTTCCTGCGCCCGGCGGCGAACTGCCGCCGGCCGTCCACGACGGTGGCGCGCGGCCCGACCGTGCCCCGTGCTATCCGGTCATCGCCGCGTTGACGGCCGCCATGCCGCAGGGCGAGGCGCCGCCCGACGCCGCGCGCCTCGCGCTCGGCGCGGCCCGCGCGCTGGGCCGCGCCGATCCGGTGTTGTCGGTCCAGGCGGCGCCGCTGCGCAGCTTCGACGGCGCGCTCTACCGCACCGGCACCGGCGCCTGGACCATCCTCTACGGCGACCGCCTGCCCGCGCCGCGCGCGCGCTTCATGATCGCGTACCTGCTCGGCCGCCAGTTGCTTGGCGGTCCCGGCCTGGAGTTCGTGGAATGCGCCGACGAGGCGCTGATGGCGATGCCGGACGACGAATCGGCCGGCGGCCTGGCCTATGCCTTCGCGGCCCGGCTGCTGATGCCGCTGGAGGCGTGCCGCCGCCACCTGCCCGGCGCGGTGGACCTCGACGCGCTGGCCGCGCTGGCGCAGCGCCTCGGCTTGCCGCTGCCGCACGTGGCGCGGCGCTGGCTGTCCTACACCGCGCAGCGCGCCGTGCTCACGCTCGGATGCGACGGCCGCCCGCTCGGCACGTGGGCCAGCGAGACCGCGTTCGGCCTGCCCGCCGCCGATCTGGCGGGCACGCACATGGCGTGGGAAGACGGCATCGGCATCGGCCTGTCCTTCGGGCCCAGGCATGGCGCCGCGCGCGCGGGGCAGCGCCGGCCCGCGGCGTTTCCGCGCTAGCGCCGGGGGCCACGTCCCCGGCGCATCATCGATGCCCGCTCAATTCCCGCTCAATGCTCGTGATGCAGGTACTTCGCCTGGCGCGGCAGCCGGAAGCTGACGGCGAACACGATCACCATCATCGCCGTCACGTACCAGTAGAAGCTCGACTCGTGGCCGAGCGACTTGAGATCGAGCGCGACGTACTCGGCCGAGCCGCCGAACACCGCGTTGGCCACCGCATAGGCCAGCCCCACGCCGAGCGCGCGGACCTCGGTCGGGAACATCTCCGCCTTCACGATGCCGCTGATCGAGGTGTAGAGGCTGACGATGGCCAGCGCCACGGAGATCAGCACGAACGCGGCGAACGGGCTGTGCACCGCCTTGAGCGCGGTCATCACCGGCACCGTGCCGAGCGCCCCGAGCGCGCCGAACAGCAGCATGTTGTTGCGCCGGCCGATGCGGTCCGACAGCATGCCGAACAGCGGCTGCATGCACATGTAGAGGAACAGGCAGCCCGTCATCACGTAGCTGGCGGTCTTGATCGACATGCCGGCCGTGTTGACGAGGTACTTCTGCATGTAGGTGGTGAACGTGTAGAAGATCAGCGAGCCGCCGGCGGTGTAGCCGAGCACCGTGAAGAAGGCCGCCTTGTGGTTGCGGAACAGCTCGGTGAGCGTGCCGGCTTCCTTGCTCGAGCGCGTGGCGGCCGAGGTGGTCTCATGCAGCGTGCGGCGCAGGAACAGCGCGATCACGGCGGTGATGGCGCCGACCACGAACGGGATGCGCCAGCCCCAGGCCTTGAGTTCCGGCTCGTCGAGGAACTGCTGCAGCGCCACCACCACCAGCACCGCCAGCAACTGCCCGCCGATCAGCGTGACGTACTGGAACGAGGAAAAGAAGCCGCGCTGGCCCTTGAGCGCGACCTCGCTCATGTAGGTCGCGGTGGTGCCGTACTCGCCGCCGACCGAGAGGCCCTGCAGCAGCCGCGCCACCAGCAGCAGCGCGGGCGCCCAGGCGCCGATGCTGGCATAGGTGGGCAGGCAGGCGATCAGCAGCGAGCCGCCGCACATCATCGTCACCGACAGCAGCAGCGAGTTCTTGCGGCCGTGGCGGTCGGCGATGCGGCCGAACAGCCATCCGCCGATCGGGCGCATCAGGAAGCCCGCGGCGAACACGCCCGCGGTGTTGAGCAGTTGCGCGGTGGGGTCGGACTTGGGGAAGAACGAGCCGGCGAAGTAGATCGCGCAGAACGCGTAGACGTAGAAATCGAACCACTCGACGAGGTTGCCGGACGATGCGGCGACGATCGCGTAGATGCGCTTGCGTTTTTCTTCTGCGGTTGGGGGAGCGGTAAAAACGGGGGCGGAGAGATCGGTCATGATTTGCCTTTTTGATTTCGTCATGCCGCCCCGCGCCAAGGAGGCCACGGGGGCCAAGCCGGCATGCAGGCGTCCAGTGTACTGCGATTGCGCCGGCGCGGCCGTCCTGCGCGCCTGTCGCCGCATGGCGGCGGCGCGACATGGCGCGTATGGACCTGTCACGGCGTGACATTCCGGACGGCCGGTTTTCTCGCGCGGCGGATGCGGCGAGCCGCGCGCCGGCACAAGGCACGAACGCATGCCGCGCCGGCTTCGGCGCGGAAGGGGGGATCCATGCTGGGGATGGGTCGATGGGGCGCGCCGCCTTCGGCGGCGCG
>NZ_AQPL01000116.1:0-8802 GCF_000395345.1 Cupriavidus sp. WS
CGCCTTCGGCGGCGCGCGGCGCGGTTGCGCGGGCGTTGCCCGCGGGCGCGTTTCCCGGAAGATGGCGCGTACTGGCATGCACCGTCGCGGCCACGCCAATGCGGTCTGCCCTGGCGGCGCGGACAGCCGTGCAGGCCGCGGGCGGTGCCTGTGGTGTTGTCCTTGCTGCGTGTCCTGCCGCGCGCGCTACTGCGCTTCCTGTGGCGGTTCCGTGCGCTGTTCCTGGCGCGGCTCCTGCGCTTCCTGCGGCCACACGGCGTCCACGTCCCGGAGCAGGTGGCCCGCCAGGATGTAGTCGCCCAGCCGGGTGGCCTTGGCCTCGAGATCGAGCAGTTCGTGGTCGGCCAGCGTGCCGAGGTCGAACTGGCAATACAGGTTGCGTTGGCGGAAGGTGGTCTTGGTCTTGGCCAGCCCCTCGATCAGGGCTTCGCGTGAATGGACGGCGATGCTTTCCTGTCCCCGGTACTGCACTTTAATGCCGCGTTTCTCTCCGAGCCGGCCCAGTTCGACGGCATCCTGCCATCCGGTCTCATAGTCCAGCTCAAGGGCCAGCACATCTTTCGATGCGAGAAGCCGAAGCGCTTCTGCTTTGCTGCTAGCTCGCACTATTGACATCCACACCTCTTATATCGACTTGGAGACACTATCAAAAAAATCCTGGCGTCATTGCGCGGTCGCGGCAGTGCGGTCACGGCAACTACCGGCTGACTATGCCGGCTGAATGCACCGGCCGAACCGTTCGTGCCGTCCGCGGCCGCGTGCGTCGTGGCCAGGATCGTTCGGCTTTGTTCCGATAACGTCTCTTATATACTGTACGAATATACAGTCAACGCGCGGTTGCAGCAAGGGGTTGCCCCCGGGCCGTCCGCGTTGCCGCGCCGCGAGCGGCCTGCGGCGCCCGCGGCGGCCTCCATTTTCCTCCAGTCTCGTCGTTTCAGGGGGACGGCGTTGCCGTTTCCGCCGCGCTGTCCGTCTTCATGGTGGCGCCGGCGTTTTGCGCTGCCGTGACAGAGAAATCTCCGGCGTATATCTGGACCACCCTGGCCGGGTCCAGGTACTGGCGGATCGCCGCGTTGACCTGCTCGACGCTCGCCGTGGCGATACCTTGCTCGAACTTCGTGACATAGCGCATGGTGCGTCCCAGGAACAAGTGGCTGGCCAGCATGCCGGCCAGCGATGCGTCGCTGGTGCGCGCCAGCGCGCCTTGCTGCAGCAGGCCGCTCCTGGCCTGCCCCAGCTCCTCCGCCGTGATGCCGCGCGCCGCCAGCCGCGCCAGTTCCTCCTGCACGCCGCGCCGGAGCTTGTCCAGGTTCTGCGGCGCATAGGCCGCCTGCATGCCGAAGCGCCCGTTGCCGTCGAGCGCGCCGACCCGCACGAAGCTGCCCACACTGTAACTGATGCCGTCCTGCTGGCGCAGGCGGTCGGCCAGGCGGCTCTTGAGCGGGTTGCCGCCGAAGACGCGGTTGGCGATCACCAGCGCCGGATAGTCGGGCGCGTCGCTGGTCAGCGGCACCGGCAGCGCCGCCATGTAGACGGCATTGGCCTTGCCGGCGGTCTCGCGGGTCAGGCTGGCCGGCGGCAGCGCCACGAACGGGCGCGCGATGCGGACATAGGGCGCCCGCGCGCGCCAGTCGCCGAACAGGCTGGCCAGCTGGGCGCGCGCCGCCGGCTGGTCGAAGTCGCCGACCAGCGCGACCTGCCCGTTGTCCGCGCCGTAGAAGCGCGCGTGGAAGGCGCGCACGTCCTCCAGCGTCAGCCGCGTGAGCGCGTCCATGTCTTCCTGCGGCGTGGCCACGTAGCGCGGGTCGCCGGCGGGGTAGGGGTTGCCGTGCCGCCCGAGCGCGGTGGCGGCGATCGTCTCCGGCCGTCCCAGCCCGCTGGCGATGCCGGCGATGGCGTTGGCGCGCAGCGTCTCGAACTCGGCCGCGGGCAGGCTCGGCGCGCGCAGCACGTCGCGGATCAGCGCCAGCGTCTGCGCCAGCGTGTCGCGCCGCGCCTCGAAGCGCACCGTGACCGCTTCCTCGTCGCCCTGCACCGAGACCGAGGCCTTGAGCGCGGCCAGGCGGTCCGAGATCTGCTGCCGGTCCAGGCTGGTCGTGCCGCGCATCAGCATGGCGGCGGTGAGGTCGCCGGCCGCGCCCAGCCCGCGCAGGCTGTCGAGGTCGCCCATGCGCAGCACGATGCGCCCGCTCACGGTCTGCCCGCGGCTGGGCTTGGGCAGCAGCGCGAACTGCATGCCGTTGGCCAGCGCGCCGCGCAGCGTGTGCGCCTCGATGTTCTCCGGGCTGGGATCGAAGGCGGCCACCTCGGCCTTGGTCGGCTGGGGCCGGAAGCCGGCCACCAGCGCCGCGACGTCCGGCGCGGCGGGCATCGCCGCCGGCGCCAGCGCGGCGTTGGCTGTCTCGCCGGGCATGTCGAGCGGGATGAAGCGGCCGAGCGTGCGGTTGCTCGGGCGCAGGTAGTTCTGCGCCACGCGCTGCAGGTCGGCCAGCGTGACCTGCGCGGCCTGGTCGCGCGCGATCAGCAGCAGGCGCCAGTCGCCCTTGGCGATGGCCTCGGACAGCGCCACCGCGTAGCCGGCCGGATTCTCCAGCAGGCGCTCGTAGGCGTTGAGCAGGCGGGTGCGCGCGCGGTCCAGCTCCACCTGCGTCACCGGGTGCGCGCCGAAGCCTTCCACCTGCGCCACCAGCGCCGCGCGCGCGGCTTCCAGGTCCTGCGTCTTGCTCACGCCGGCGGCGAACAGCACCGAGCCGGGGTCGCGCATGGCCGCCACCGAGCCGGACTGCCAGGTGGCGCGGCCGGTCTCGACCAGCGCCTTGTACAGGCGCCCGCCGGCGCCGTCGGAGAGGATGTCCGCCAGCAGCTGCATGGCCACCACGTCCGGGTGCGCGCCCGGCGCGATGTGGTACTGCACGGCCACCATCTGCGCGTCGCCGGCGCGCCGCAGCGTGACCTCGCGCGTGCCTTCCTGCGGCGGCTCCACGGTGTACTGCGCCGGCAGCGTGCGCGCCGGCTTCGGAATCGGGCCGAAGTACGCGCCGATGCGCGCCAGCGTGGCGGCCGCGTCGAACTTGCCGGCCACCACCAGCACCGCGTTGTCGGGCTGGTAGTAGCGGCGGTAGAACTCCTGCAGGTTGCCGATGGCGACGTGCTCCACGTCGCTGCGCGCGCCGATCGGCACCTTGCCGTAGTTGTGCCAGCGGTAGGCCGCCGCGCGCATCTGCTGCGCCAGCATGGGGCCGGGCTCGTTCTCCGCGCGCTCCATCTCGTTGCGCACCACCGTCATCTCGCTGTCGAGCGCGGCGCGCGCGATGAAGCTGTTGACCATACGGTCCGCCTCCATCTTCAGCGCCCAGTCCAGGTTCTCCTCGCTGGCGGAGAAGCTCTCGAAGTAGTTGGTGCGGTCGAAGCCGGTGGTGCCGTTGAACTGCATGCCGCGGCGCGTGAGCTCCTGCGCGATGGCGTTGCCGGGCAGCGACGGCGTGCCCTTGAACAGCAGGTGCTCGAGCAGGTGCGCCATGCCGGTTTCGCCGTAGTTCTCGTGGCGGCTGCCGACCAGGTAGGTCATGTTGACCGTGGTCACGGGCTGCGCCGCGTCGGGCGCCAGCAGTACGCGCAGGCCGTTGGGCAGGCGGTATTCGGTGATGCCCTCGGCGCTGGCCACCTGCGCCGGCGCGGTGGCGGCGGGTGTGGGCGGCACGGCGGGCGGCACGGCGGGCGCCGCGGGCGCGGCGGTGCTGAAGGCGAGGGCGAGCAGGCAGGTAAGGCGCTGGAGAGCGTGGCGCATGCGAAGGCGGCAAGAGAAGTCCGGAGGCCGATTCTAGCCGCTGCCGCGCGGCGTGGCGGCACGGCGCCGCGTTTTCCGAAATTTCCGCGTTTTGCCGCACCGCAGCAGGCCAAGGCAAATGTCCGAATCCGGCTAATGCCGCGCGCGCGGCGGGTTAGCATGCACGCTATGAAACTCGATCCGGACACCTGCTACAAGGCCGTGGCCTCGCACGACCGCCGCTTCGACGGGCGCTTCTTCGTGGGCGTGTCGTCCACCGGGGTCTATTGCCGGCCGGTATGCGCGGTGCGCACGCCCAAGCGCGAGAACTGCACGTTCTACGAGACCGCGGCGGCGGCCGAGAAGCGCGGCTTCCGCCCGTGCCTGCGCTGCCGGCCGGAGCTGGCGCCGGGGCACGGCCTGTCGGACCTGTCCGGGCGGCTGGCCCAGGCCGCCGCCACGCTGATCGACGAAGGCTTTATGGTGGACGCCGGCGTGGCCGCGCTGGCCGCGCGCATCGGCGTCACCGAGCGCCACCTGCGCCGGCTGTTCGACGCGCAGTTCGGCGTCTCGGTGCTGGAATACGCGCAGACCCAGCGGCTGCTGCTGGCCAAGCGCCTGCTGACCGACACCGCGCTGACGGTGACGGATGTCGCGCATGCCGCCGGCTTCGGCAGCGTGCGGCGCTTCAACGACGTGCTCAAGACGCGCTACGGACTCACGCCGCTGGCCATGCGCAGGCGCGCCGCCGACAACGTGGCCGACGAGCTCGTGTTCGAGCTCGGATACCGCCCGCCGCTGGCCTGGGCCGCGTGGCTGCAGTTTGTCGGCGTGCGCGCCGTGGACGGCATCGAGCAGCTCGGCGACGGCACCTACGCGCGCACGCTGGCCATCGACAGCGGCGGCGCCACGCACCTGGGCTGGCTGCGGCTCGAGCACGTGCCGCGCCGCCACGTGGTGCGCGTGACGCTGTCCGGCACGCTCGCGCACGTGATTCCGCAAGCGCTGGGGCGCGTGCGCCGGCTGTGCGACCTGGGCTGCCGGCCCGACGTGGTGGACCGCCACCTCGGCCCGCTTGCCGCCGAGGCGCCCGGCATGCGCCTGCCCGGCGCGGTGGACGGCTTCGAGATCGCCGTGCGCGCGGTGGTGGGCCAGGTGATCTCGGTCAGGCACGCGCGCACGCTGCTGGCGCGCCTGGCCGCGCATCACGGCCCCGCGCTGGCGCAGCCCGCGCCGGGCCTGCGCTATGGCTTCCCGAGTGCCGCCGCGCTGGCGCAGGTCACGCCCGAAGCGCTGCGCGAGATCGGCATCCCGCTGGCCAAGGGCCGCGCCATCCGCGCCATCGCCAGCCGCGTCGCGGCCGGCGAACTGACGCTGGACCCGAGCGCCGCGCCCGAGGAAACCATCGCGCGCCTGTGCGCGATCGAAGGCGTGGGCGACTGGACCGCGCAATACGTGGCGATGCGCGCGCTGGGCTGGCCGGACGCGTTTCCCGGCACCGACTACGCGCTGCGCAAGGTGCTCGGCATCGCCACCGTGCGCGCCATGAAGCAGCACGCCGCGCAGTGGGCCCCGTGGCGGGCCTACGCCGCCATCCACCTGTGGCGGCGTTATGAGGAATGCAAGGAGCCGGCGCCGGCCGGCCAGGAAAAGGCAGAGAAAAAGGACACGCCATGATTGCCTACCGCATCATCCCCAGCCCGCTCGGCGACGTGCTGCTGCGCGCCGACGAGGCCCGCCTGAGCGGGCTGTTCTTCGTGGGGCAGAAATACTATCCCGCGGCGGCCACGCCGGCCGCGGCCGTGCCCGCCGCCGCGCGGGCCGTCTTCGAGCAGGCCGCCGGCGAGCTCGACGACTATTTCGCCGAGCGCCTGCGGGCCTTCACGGTGCCGCTGGTGCTGGGCGGCAGCGCGTTCCAGCACGCCGTGTGGCAGGCCCTGTGCGCGATCCCGTTCGGCGAGACCGTCTCCTACGGCGGACTCGCCGCCGAGCTGGGCCTGCCGCCCACGCACGCGCGCGCCGTGGGCGGCGCGGTGGGCCGCAACCCGCTCTCGGTGATCGTGCCGTGCCACCGCGTGCTGGGCGCCGGCGGCGGCCTCACCGGCTATGCCGGCGGCACCGACCGCAAGCGGGCGCTGCTGCGGCTCGAGGGCACCGCCGCGGCGACCGCGCTGCCCATCCTGCGTCAGTCGGCGTTGGCATTTGCATGAGCGGGAGGGCGCCGGCCCGCCTTGCCGATTTATTCGCCGGAACAATGTCAGGTCATTAAGAAATAAAAAGGACATTTATTCGGATTTAATTCCCGCGATGCCCGGCACGGCCGAATAAATGCAATCGGCCTCGGCCGCCGCGTATGCTTCAATACGCGGAGAAATCCGCATCGCCGGGCGCGCCGGTCCCCGCCGCGCCGCATCCCGCCAGCCGCCGCGGCGCGGCGTTCATCGCGTGAAATGTCCATACATCCATAAACATAAATATCATGTAATTACGCGTGTAATAAGATTTAACATTTCATGAAGTGCTTAATGGTTCCACGACACCGACCTGTCATGTGATCGACCAATACTACCGGCGCCTCACAACAGCTCGATTTTCTTGCAGTTCCCCCGAGCTTCTCAATAAAAACGGTAGGTCCTCACATATCCCGGAGTAGGAATGTCATCGTTCCAATCACCCCGCAGTATTCTCATCCTGACTGCAGTCGCATCGGCCTGCGTGCTGACCGCCTGCGGCGGCGGAGACGACAATGCCAGCGCAGGCACCGGCGCCGGCACTGGCCCGAGCCAGACCCAGCAGACCATTGCCGGCGTCGTCGCCGCCAGTGGTTTCGTTCCGGGCAGCGCGGCCCAGCCCACGCTGAAGGCTGGTTACTATCAGGGCGCGCTGGTCTGCGCCGATGCCAACGGCAACGGCAAGTGCGACACCTCGGAAAACCCGGTCACCACCGATTCGCATGGCGCCTTCAAGCTGAGCGTCAGCGCGCCGGTCGCGCTGATCGCCGACGTTGGCGCGTCGGCGATCAATACCGGAACGGGGACCGCCGTGGGCAGCCGCGTCGCGCTGCGCGCATCGCTGGCGCAGGTGAATGACCAGATCGGCAGCAGCGTCGTGATCAGCCCGCTGTCGAGCGAAGTGCAGCGCCTGGTCGAAGCGAACAGCACGACCTACGCCGTCGAGAAGGCAAACCTGGCCCAGCGCGTCGGCGTCGGCGCCGACGCGGTGCTGTCGGACCTCAACGCGGCATCCGGCGCGACGCAGTCGGCCCTGCTGACCGAGGCCAACCAGCTCGCCAACCGCTTCACCTACGCGACCAAGAAGTTCGACCGGGGCGATCTCTATCCGGACGCGCTGTCCGTCTCCGGCGGCGACCCGGAACTGACCGGCATGGGCAACGTGACGGCCGCCACCGCCACGACCACCGACACCCGCGAGCCGATCACGTTCCTGCAGGCGCAACAGGCCGCCTTCAACCTCGAAGGCATTCCGCGTTACGACAACATCTTCATCGTGATGCTGGAGAACAAGGGCACGCAGACCATCCTGAATTCGCCGTATGCGCCCCACATCAACGAGTACCTGACCGCCGGCAACCAGTTCACCAGCTATTTCGCCACCGGCAACCCGAGCGAGCCGAACTACACGGCGCTCGGCGGCGCCGACGACTGGGGCATCACCGACGACAATCAGTGGAACTGCAACGCGACCGGCGCGAACGCACCGCAGGACACGCCGATGCCGGACAACACGCAGCCCGGCCTGGCCAAGTCGCCGTTTTCGGCCACCTGCACCTCGACGCCGAACGTCAACCACAACATCGTCGGCCACCCGAACCTGTTCAACGCGATCACGGCTTCCGGCATGACGTGGCGCACCTATAGCGAGTCGATGAACCCGGGCCAGGACTTCCGTACCGACAGCGTCGCCGACGCGGCCGTGACCGCGCCCGACAACGTCTACCCGCCGGGCACGCTCAACGGCAACGCCACGCAGGTCGGCAGTTCGACGGCCATCCTGCCGATGCCGGCCGGCCTGTACAAGACCAAGCACCATCCGGGCATGGCCTACCAGAACGTGCGCAGCGCGCCGGAATGGAAGTTCAGCAACCGCACGCTCGGCGGCGGCCAGTGGGATGCGGCGCTGAAGAACAGCTCCGACTACACGGTCCCGTCCAACTACGTGGTCGACCAGCTCGGCGCCGACCTGCAAAGCGGCGACGTCGGCAACCTGAACTTCCTGATGCCCGACCAGTGCGACGACATGCACAGCATCACGGTGAAGACGGCGGACGGCACCGTCACCGCGAGCGATTGCGGCGGCAACGCGATCATCACGCGCGGCGACAACTTCGTGCAGAAGCTCGTGACCAAGATCCAGTCCTCGCCGCTCTGGGCAAACCGGCAGAAGAAGGTTGCCATCGTGCTGATGTTCGACGAAGGCACGGCCACCTCCGGCTTCAATTCGTGCTGCGGCTGGAACCCGTCCAACGGCACGCTGGCCAATCCGCTGAAGCAGAATGCCGACGGCACGTTCTCGGTGGATTCGACGATCGCCAACTACACGCTCGGCAATCGCGGCCACGGCGAATCGGTCTACGCGGTGCTGACCAACCAGCCGGGCGCGCCCAAGCACGTGGTCGACAGCGACGCCTACAGCCACTTCTCGTTCGTCCGCACGCTGCAGGACATGTTCCAGATCGCCGATCCGCAGGTCGATACCTCGTACATGAACCGCTCGAAGTACACCGAGAAGTTCATTGCGCAGAACATCCTGAACCTGCCGGAGTACGCGGGTAGCGCCGATACGCACTTCGACTCGGTCCGCCCGATGAACCATGCGTACAAGATCCCGGCGACCTACACCGCGAAGCAGTCTTCCGACGTGAACACGGCGGCGCAGGTGGGTCCGGACGGCAACCAGACCAACGTCTGGGCAATCAAGTAAGGCGCGGCCCGCGCGGGCGCGGCACGGCGGCAGCAGCGGCCGTGCCGCATCATCGCGGCCCCGGGGCCGGCGGCGGCGGGCAGGACCAGCCGCCG
>NZ_AQPL01000117.1:0-2559 GCF_000395345.1 Cupriavidus sp. WS
CCGGCCATTCGTGTTCCAGCGCTTCACATCGACTTTCCCGGCACGCCTGGCAAACCCAGGGGCCGACGTACCTCGCAAAAGGAACTCACCATGCGCAAGCTCTTGGCTGGTGCCATGTGCATGCTTTCGCTGATGCTGGCCGCCTGTGGCGGCGGCGACGGCAGTGGCGCGACGACCGGCAGCAACGACCCTTCGACCGGCCCGAGCGGACCCGCGGCCGGCACCCCGAGCACGCCGGCGCTGAGCCTCGCGGCGCAGCTCGGCAAGCAGCTTTTCTTCGACCGCACGTTGTCGGGCTCCGGCAAGATGTCGTGCGCGACCTGCCACGATCCGAATTACGCATACGGCCCGCCGAACAATCTCGCGGTCCAGCTCGGCGGCCCCGCCCTGGCGTCGGCCGGCGTGCGCGCGGTGCCGTCGCTGCGCTACAAGGACAACACGCCCCCGTACTCCGACCTGCTCGACAACCCCGACGGCATCAGCGTGCCCGGGCCGGGCGGCGGCTTCACGTGGGACGGGCGCGCGGCCACGCTCGCCGACCAGGCCAAGCTGCCCCTGCTCGATCCCGTCGAGATGGACAATGCCTCGCCCGCCGACGTGGTGACGAAGGTGAAGGCGGCATCGTACGCGCCGCTCTACCTGCAGGCATACGGCGACAACGGCTTCAGCGACACCAACGCGGCGTTCGACAACATCACCGCCGCGCTCCAGGCGTACCAGCGCGAAGACCCGAGCTTCCACCCGTACAGCAGCAAGTTCGACCTGTGGGCGGGCAACAAGATCGGCGGGCAGCTGACGGCGGCGGAGCAGCGCGGCCTTGCCGTGTTCACCGACGCGAACCGCGGCAACTGCGCCTCGTGCCACTACCAGGGCGCGGGCTTCAACGGCAGCAGCGCGTTGTTTACCGACTTCTCGTACGAGGCGATCAGCGTGCCGCGCAACCCGGAGATCCCGGCGAACGCCACTGCGGGCTATTTCGACATGGGTGTCTGCGGCCCGGCCCGGACCGACCACCTGCCCGCTTCCCCGGGCGCGGCCAATGCGTTCTGCGGCATGTTCAAGGCGCCGACGGTGCGCAATTCGGCGACGCGCCAGGCGTTCTTCCACAATGGCGTGATCCATTCGCTGACGCAGCTGGTGCGCTTCTACAACACGCGGGACACCAATCCCGAGCTCTGGTATCCGACGATCGGCGGCACGCCGAAGGCCACGCCGGACGCCAGCTTCCCGACCTACGGCCTGATCACGACGCAGTACGTCGGCGGCACCGTGCAGAAGTTCGACGACCTGCCGGCGGCCTACGTCGGCAACATCGACACGCAGATGCCGCTCGACGGCCGGGCCCCCGGCTCGCCGACGCCGATGTCCGAGCAGGACGTGCAGGATCTCGTGTGCTTTCTCGGCACGCTGACCGACGGCTACAAGCCGCCGGCCAACCCGCCGACCAGCGGCGCCTGCGTGAATTGACGCGATCCCCGGCGCCGCGCGGCAACGCGCGGCCCGGCGTTTGCGGCGGGGGCGGCATGACGCCGCTCCCGCAACCCCGATCAACTGAATGGACCATTTTCATGACGTACTGCCCGACCTGGAACCGAAACATGGCGCGCGCCATATGCGTGCTGGGCCTTGCCACCGCACTGGCCGCGTGCAACCAGGCGAAGACCGCCGAGGAGGCGGCCAAGACCGACCAGGCAACCTTCGCCGCCGCGCTGAACGACTATCTCGCGCACAAGGGCAACCTGTGCCTGGCGAAGTACGACTGGCCGGTAAACGTCGAATACAAGGATGGCCCCATCACCGAGCGCGACGCGGTGCAGATGCCGGTGCTCGAGAAACTCGGCATCGTCACCGCCAAGGACGCGATGGTCGACTACAAGAACGAGGACGGCACCGTGCAGAAGAAGGTGCGGCAATACGCGCTGTCCGCGGAGGGCCAGAAATTCTACCTGCGCCAGCCGGTCCAGATTCCGGCCCCGGACGGCGGGAAGGTCACGCATGCGGGCGACCTGTGCGTGGCCAAGCTGACGCTCGACAAGGTGATCGGCTGGGAGCCGCCGCGCACGTTCGACGGCAAGACCCAGACGGCGGTGATGTTCACCTACAAGCTCGATGCCGCGCCGTGGATGCGCACGCCGGAAGCGCTGCGCGCCTTTCCGATGGCCGCGCGCGTGATCGAAGGCAGCGGGACCATGCAGCTGCGTGAAGGCTTCCACCTGACGCCGCACGGCTGGCTCCCGAACGACGACCTGATCTGACCCGGACCGGGCCGCTGCCGGCATCCGCCGCCGCGCGGCGCCCGTTTCCTCATTTTTCCGCCATGCCAGAAACCACGCTCGCCACCATCCACTTCCCTCCCGCCCTGCGCGACTGGATCACGCAGGGACTGCAGCGCGGCGGCGCGCCCGACCACATGGCGCAGGCGCTGGCCTCGCAGGGCTACGATCCGCTGGTGGCGCGCGAGCTGGTGGCGGCCTTCGCGCGCGCGCGGCGCGAGGGCACGCCCGCGCCGCGCGACAGCATCACCGTGAGCCGCGCCGTGCCGGCCGCGGCGGGCGGCCC
>NZ_AQPL01000118.1:0-8730 GCF_000395345.1 Cupriavidus sp. WS
CGGGCGGCCCGCGCCTGGCGCAAGGCACGCTGCTGCGCGCCGCCGACCGCGACGTGCGCGTGCTGTCGCGCATGGACCAGCCGATCGTTGCCGTGCTCGAGGGCGTGCTGAGCCACGACGAGTGCGACGCGCTGGTGGCGATGGCGCAGCCGCGCCTGGCGCCGTCCACCACGGTCGATCCCTCGACCGGCTTCACCGTGGTGAGCGAGGGGCGCACCAGCCACGGCATGTTCTTCCGCCTGCAGGAAAACGCGCTGGTGGCGCGCCTCGACCAGCGCATCTCCGCGCTGATGCGGCTGCCGGTGGAGAACGGCGAGGGCCTGCAGGTGCTGCGCTACGGCGTGGGCGCGCAAAGCTCGCCGCACTACGACTTCCTGATGCCGACCAACGCGGCCAACCAGGCTTCGCTGGCGCGCAGCGGGCAGCGCGTGAGCACGCTGGTGGTGTATCTCAACGACGTCGAGGCCGGCGGCGAGACCGCGTTTCCCGAGATCGGCTACGCGGTTTCGCCGCGCAAGGGCAATGCGGTGTATTTTGAGTATTGCGATGCGGCCGGCCAGCTCGACGGCAGGACCCTGCACACGGGCGCGCCGGTGCGGGCCGGCGAGAAATGGGTCGTCACCAAGTGGATGCGGCAGCGGCGCTTCGTGCCGGCCGGCGGCGAGCCGCGCATGATGGCCGGCTAGTTGGCGGGCTGATGCCCGGCTGGTGCCCGGCTGGTGCCCGGCTGGTGCCCGGCGCCGGGCACCTTGAAAAAGATCGAGCCGATGGCACGCCTGTTCGTGGCAATCGAAGTCCCCGCGGCGCTGGCCGGCGCGCTGCTCGCGCGCGTGCCGCGCGCGGCGGGCATGCGCCTGGCGGCGCCGCATCAGGTCCACCTCACGCTGCGTTTTCTCGGCGAGCGCGACGAGGCCGCCGCGCAGCGCATCGAACAGGCGCTGGCGCGGGTCGCGTGCGCGGCGTTCACGCTGACCGTGCAGCAGGCCGGCTGCTTTCGCGGGCGCCGCGCCAGCGTGCTGTGGGCCGGCGTCGCGCGCAGCGCCGCGCTCGACGCGCTGCACGCCGCCGTCGGGCAGGCCCTGGATCGCTGCGGCGACGACGACACCGCCCCGCCGGTGGCGGCGGGGCATCGCCGCCATGCCGGCTTCCTGCCGCACATCACGCTCGCGCGCAGCATGCAGCCCGTGCCGGACGCCGTGCTGCAGGCGTGGCGCGCCGCGCAGGCGGAACTGGCCGGCGCGCCGTTCGCGGTCGGGCGCTTCGTGCTCTACCAGAGTCACCTGCTGGCCGACGGCGCGCAGCACGTGTGCCGCCGCGCCTACGCGCTGGCGCAGCAAGCGTAAACGCCGCGGCGTCCGGGCCGGGTTGCGGGGCTCGCGGGAGTGACCGCGCCGGCACCCGCGCCACGCGCACGCGGCCGGGCCGCACGCACCGGCAGTGCCCGAACGCCGCCGGACGGCCACCCCACGGAAGTCTGGCTTAAGTTTTGCCACACTTCGCCGTTGAACCAACAAGAGCTTGCGCAGCGACAGGCGCCGCGCTTAACATGCTGCGGCGCTGACGCCCGCATCTCGCGCGCGGGTCAGCCCGTTTTCCGTCGCAAGCCACTCTGGCGCGACGCAGGCCCCTCAAGACGTTTGCGTGATTTCATGAGTCTCCAAGATTCCTCGGAGCAATCCGATCAGGACGCGGGCGCGTCGTCGGACGATCGCTACCGCCTCACCCACTCCTCGCAGATCGGCACCGTGCTGCGCGATCTGGCGTGGCAGAAATGCATCGTCAACGTGCGCGCGCGCACCGCGCACGAGATGGTCACCACCGTCCTGCACGTGGATCCGGCCAGCCGCACCTTCATCTTCGACTGGTGCCGCACCGAGCCGGAGCGCCAGGCCCTGATGGCCTCCAGCGAGAATGCGTTTTCCGCTTCGCTGCGCGGCGTGCCCGTGAATTTCGTGATCGGCGCGCCCGAGGCCACCGAGTTCCAGGGCGCGCCCGCCTTCATCGCGCCGTTCCCGGAGAAGATGTATCACCTGCAGCGCCGCCGCCATTTCCGCGCGCGCACCCTGCTCACCAAGGGGCATAGCTGCAGCATCAAGATGCCCGACGGCGCCCAGCTCAAGCTCGACATCGCCGACCTCTCGCTGTCCGGCGTGGGCCTGCGCTCCAAGACGGTGGATGCCACGCGCCTGCCGGTCGGCACCACGGTATCCGGCGCCCGGCTGGACTTCGGCCCGCTGGGCAAGGTCGATCTGAACCTGCAGGTGGTGGGCCACTGGCTGGCCGGGCGCGACGACAGCGCCCTGCACCACTTCGGCTGCGCCTTCGCCAATCTCGACGGCCGCATGGAGAATTTCCTGCAGCGCCTGGTGTTCTCGCTGGAGCTCGCCAGCCGCGGCTGAGCGCGGCGGCAAGCGGCGGGCGCGTTGCCCGCCGTTCCAGACGTTTCAGCCCCTTTCAGCCCCTTCCAGCCGCCTACGCGGCGATCAGCTTGCCGATGGCCACCGCGGCCTCGCGCATCGGCGGCAGCAGCCGCGTGACCATTTCCGCCTCGGACACCTGCGTGGCCTTCATGCTGACGCTGATGCCGGCCATCACGCTGCCGGAAATCCCGCGCACCGGCACCGCGATGGCGCGCAGGCCGGGCTCCAGTTCCTCGTCCACCACCACGTAGTCCAGCTCGCGCGCGTTGGCGAAGCTGGTTTCCAGCTCGGGCCGCGAGATCTTGGTCTGCAAGGTGCGCGGGCGCAGGTCCACGCGGTCGAAGAAATCTTCCAGCGCCGGCTCGGCCAGGTGCGCCAGCAGCAGGCGCCCGATCGAGGTGCAGTAGGCCGGCAGCCGGCTGCCCATGCCGAGTGAATAAGTGAGCACGCGCTGCACTTCCGAGCGCACCAGGTACAGGATGTCGGTGTCGTCGAGGATGGCCAGCGCCGAGGTCTGCTGGATGCGCGCGCTGAGGCCGTCGAGGATGGGCTGGGCCAGCGACACCAGCGCGGTGGACGAGAAATACGCATGCCCCAGGTGCAGCACGCGCGGGCGCAGCGCGAACTGGCCGCCCTGCTGGCTGACGTAGCCGAGCTGCTCCAGCGTGTACAGGCAACGCCGCACCGAGGCCCGCGACAACTGCGTGCGCTGCGCCACCTGGGAGATGGTCAGCGGGCGCTTACGTTCGGAGAAAGCCTCGAGCACGCTCAGGCCGCGCGCCAGCGACAGCATGAAGTTGGGGTCGCCGGAGAAGCTGTTGAGAAGGTCGGCCTGGGGACGGGCGACGCGGACAGTGGCGGCCGGTGCCTGGCCAGGGCTGCTCGGAAGGGAGGCGTCCATTGGGCGATTGCGCGCATGTCGTTCGATAATCGCGCATCTTAAACCCCCTCGGCCCACCGGGCCAGCGCTTTTCTTGTGCGCGCCGCCTCGCAATGGTGCCCGCGGCCCGCGCGGCGGGAAAAAAAACGTCGCCGTCCCAAGGTGGCGGCGACATCGAAGGGTGCCATCAAGACGGGGGTCTTGGCGACGCCTCCAGCATAGGACGGCACATCAAGACATTGAATACAACTTCGGAGGGGATCGAAGTATCGGACAAGGCTCAATGCCGGGTCCGCGCCGGGGCGGGTAGAATCGCGCCCTTGTTTCCCATGCCGATCCTGCCATGACCGACCAGCCCGAACCGTCCGGCGACCAAGCCGCGGATGACGCCGACAAGATCCAGGAAGCGCGCCTGTGGCGCGCCGACGGCTGGACCGCCCGCGTACTCAAGAACGAGGACGACGACGGCTGGGCCGTGGCCATGATCAAGGACGGCGAGCCGGAGCCCGCCCTGGTCGGCCCGTGGACGATGGGCCGCGACAAGAAGAACCCCAAGCCGCTCGACGCCGGCGCGTTCTCCACGCTGGTCAAGACCGCCTCCGAGGTGCTGCGCCGCCACGAGCAGCAATTGCACGCCATGCTGCACAAGAGCGTGCTGGTGGACACCGACACCGCGCGCATTGCCGTGACGCTCGACATCGTGCCCGACGAGGACAATCCCTACGCCGTGCTGCGCGCCCGCGACGAGCTCGGCGAGGAGCTGGCCCAGGTGCGCGTGTCGCCCGCGTTCAAGCTGAGCAAGGCCAGCGCCGCGGACTGGATCGAGAACGAATACCGCCGCCCGGGCTGAAGCCGCGCGGGTCTTCAGCGGGTCTTCGGCGGACCTTCAGCGGGCCAGCAGCACCAGCGCGATGGCCACCGCCGCCGGCACGGCCTGCAGCCACAGGATGCGCCGGTTGGCCGTAAAGGCGCCGAACACTCCGGCCACCAGCACGCAGCCCAGGAAGAACAGCTGCACCGGCACCGCCGCGCCGGCCAGCCCCCACAGCAGGCCGGCGGCGAGAAAGCCGTTGTAGAGGCCCTGGTTGGCCGCCAGCGCCCGCGTGGCGGTGGCGAATTCCTGCGTCAGCCCGAACGCGCGCAGGCCGCGCGGCCTGTCCCACAGGAACATCTCCAGCACCATGATGTAGACGTGCTCCAGCGCCACCAGCGCGACCGCTGCAAGGGACAACCATTTCATGGACAAGGCTCTCGGGAAAGTACGGCGGGTTGGGAATCGTTGGAATCGTTGCGGGAACGCCGCGGGCAATCGTCGAGGGTAGCCGGTTCAGCCCGGCGCGGCCGGCGCCAGCCGCGCGATCAGCGCCGCGTGCCGCGGGTACGCGGCCCGCAGGCTGGCGGCGTCGGCCAGCTCGAACTCGCTGAACTCGAAGCCGGGCGCCACCGTGCAGCCGACCAGCGAGAAGCCGTCCGGGTCGCTGCGCTCGGCGGCGAACCAGCAGCCCGCCTTCACCACCGCCTGGAACACCGCGTCGCCATGTTCGAGCGCGTTGCCGAGCCGGTGCGTGGTCAGGCTGCCGTCCGCCTCCAGCACGTGCACGTGGAGCGGGCAGCCGGCGTAGAAGTGCCAGACCTCGTCGGCGCGGATGCGGTGCCACGCCGAGTACGCCCGCTCGCACAGCAGGTAGTAGATCGCCGTGGAGGCGGCATGCGTGGCCGCGCCGCCGGCGCCTTCGCGCGCCACGCGCGCGCCGTCGCGGTGCGTTTCGCGGTAGTAGCCGCCCTCGGGATGCGCCCGCAGGCCGAAACGCGCGATCAGCTGGTCTTGCAGGGCGGGGTCGGCGGGCATGCGTGGCTCCGGGGGCGGGAGGTGAATGGAAAGCGCATGATAACGGGAGCCGACATGATGCCTGCTGCCCGCGGAAAAGTCAGCGCGGCGTGGCTTCAGGGATTTTGAGGCAACCATGCAAGACGGCGCCCGCATGCGCGGCGCGGTGGTGGCACACTAGCGCCTATGCCCGCCGGCGCGGACATCCCGTGCGCGCCGCCAGAGATCTTGGGCAGGCAATGACGCGGAGCGTGGCGTGGGCGGTGTGGGCGAACTGAAGACCTTGCTGGAGAATCACGGCGTGGTGCTGGTGTTTCTCAATGTGCTGGCCGAGCAGGCCGGGCTGCCGGTGCCGGCCGTGCCCATGCTGTTCGTGGCCGGCGCGCTCGGCATGCGCGAGACCGGCCCGTCGATCGGCGTGGTGCTGGCGGCGGTCATCGTGGCCTGCCTGATCGCCGACACCGCGTGGTATTTCGCCGGCAAGCGGCTGGGCCAGCCGATGCTGCGCACCATCTGCCGCGTCTCGATCTCGCCCGACAGCTGCATCCGCCAGACCCAGTCGCTCTACCTGCGCGTGGGCCCGCGCTCGCTGGTGTTCGCCAAGCTGCTGCCCGGCGCGGGCGCGCTGTCCACGGCGATGGCCGGCATGACCGCCACGCCGTTCCCGGTATTCCTGTTCTACGACGCATTGGGCGCGCTGGTGTGGGCCGGCGGCGCGCTGCTGATCGGCATCGTGTTTACCGATTTCGTGGAAGTGATCCTGCTCGCCTTCAGCACCTACGGCCCGGTGGCGGTGATGGCGGTGGTGGGCGCGTTCGCGGCCTTCGTGGCGTACAAGTTCGTGCGGCGCGTGCGCTTGCTGCGGCGCACCCGCCGCGTGCGCCGCATGACGGTCGAGGAGCTGGAGTCGCGCCGCGGCGGCGAGCGCGGCCCGCTCGTGCTCGACGTGCGCAGCAGCGCCGAGGAGCGCATTCCAGGCGCCATGACGATGGACCTGCACGCGCCGCTGGAGATGCTGGCGGCGCATCCCGTGACCACCGAGATCGTCATCTACTGCGCGTGCCCGAACGAGGTGTCCGCCGCGATCCTCGCCGAGCGGCTGCAGGCCGCGGGCTACCTCAACACCTGGGCGCTGGCCGGCGGCTTCGACGAATGGAAGCGCCTGCAGGACAGCGCCTCCGCCGTGGAAGACCTGGCCCAGGAACCCGCGCCGCGCGCTTCCTGAGCGCAGTTCTAGCAGCCGACCCAGTAGGCGTAACCGACCAGCCGCTCGCCGAGGAAATACAGGCGGTACTGGTCGCCGTCGCCGTCCAGCGTGTACAGCGTGGTGTAGTCCAGGTGCTCGAGCGGGTCGCCCTCGTCGCGGTCGGACGGGCTGCGCACCTTGCCGGGCGCCTCGGCCATCTTCCAGTGTGGGTTCCGGCGCAGCGCCGCGTCGAGCTGGCTCAGCGTGGTGGCGGCGGTGATGTCGCGGCCTTCGAGCTTGAGCGTCAGGCCCGCCGGGATGCCGTGCAGCGCGCGGATCACGGCGTCGCCGCTGCGGCCCACCTCGATCAGCGCGTCCGGGTAGCGGTAGTCCATGAGGTGCTCTTCGTCCAGCGCCGTGCCGCATTCCTCCTGGTTGGGCGTGATCTCGGGCGGCTTGCCCCAGGCCGCCTGCACGTCCGCCATGCTGGTCAGCCCGCGCAGCGCCACCAGCGGGCGCGCCAGCGGCGCGGGGGCGAAGGCGGGCGCGTCATCGGGCGGCGCGGCATCGCCGTCGCGCGCGGCCTGCGCGGCGGAGGCCGGCGCCGGGGCGGCCGGCGTGCCCGCCTCGCGCTCGCAGCCCGGCAGGGCCGCCAGCGCGGCGCAGGCGGCGAAGATGGACAGGCAGCGCGGCAGCAGCGCGCCGGCGGGAGCATTCGGGCAGGACGTCATGCAAAAAGAATAGCCACTGGGGCAGGGACCGCATCAGGTGCGCAACCATACACCGAAGCGCACAGGCTGAACATGCCCGCTTGGTGGGCTGCCGAACGGAAGCGGCGCGCTGTACCGCATCACGCCTTCATGCTGTCTTGGGCCGCTTCATGTCGCCCCGCGCCGGCGCGGGCGGCCCGCCCGGCACTTCGCGCCGCCACCCGTCGTGGCGCCGCCTATACTTGGGCGGACATCTGCGAGGGAGAGCCGCATGCCTGCCGAAGACCAGCCTTCCGGAGATGAACCCGCCCGCATCGCGCGGCGCCGCCGGCAGCTCGGCATTCCCCGGCGCGCGCGCGACGGCGAGGGCAACTGGGCGCTGGCGCTGTCCGGCGGCGGCATCCGCAGCGCCACCTTCTGCCTGGGCGTGATGCAGGCGCTGGCCAAGGCGCCGCCGCCGCAACTGGCCGGGCGGGCGCCGCCGCCCGGCGCCGCGCCCGCCGACGTACAGGAAGGCGACGGCCCCGACGCCATCGCGCCGGCCCCCGCGCCGGCCACCGCCGCGCTGCTCGGCCAGTTCGACTACCTCTCCACCGTCAGCGGCGGCGGCTACCTCGGCGCCTTCTTCTGCAGCCTGTTCGTGCCCGGGCGCCTGAAGCCCGGCACCAGCGCCGCCGAGGCCGCGGCGCTGGCTTACCACACGCTGGAGCAGGAGCCGCCCGGGCGCATCCGTTCCTCGGTGTCCTATGCCGCCGAGCCCGGCCGCGCGGCGGTGGCGTGGCTGCGCGAGAACGGGCGCTACCTGACCCCGTCCGGCGGCGGCGATTCGCTCTACGCGGCCGCGCTGGTGGTGCGCAACTGGTTCGCCATGCAGTACGTGATCGGCAGCGCGTTGCTGTTGCTGCTGGCGGTGCTGGCCCTGCTGCGCCATCTTGCCGTGGGCTGCTGGATCGGCCTGGGCCGGCACCAGATGGACCTGCTGCACGACGCGCGCCAGGTGTTCAACGAAGGCGGCATGGCGATCTGGTGGAGCGAGCTGCTGTGGCTGCCGCTGGCGGCGCTGCTGCTGCTGGCGGTGCCGCCCGCGGTGGCGTACTGGCTGGTCTACCCGCGCGCCGGCGAGGCGCAGCCGGCGCTGCGCTTCGACAGCCTCGCCACGCGGCTGGCCGCGCTGGCGGGCGCGGCGATGCTGGGGCTGGCGGCGTGGCTGCACTGGCTCGGGCCGGGCCTCGTGGTGTCCTGCCTGCTGCTCGGCGCGGGCGTGCTGTGCTGGCTCGGCGTGGCCTGCTGCTTCGTCCTGTGCCGCGAGCCGCCCGCCACGGTGCAGGCCTACCGCGTGCGCGCCACGCGCGCGCTGAGCGGCGCGGTCGGCATCGTGCTGTGGCTGGCGGCGCTGGGCGTGGCGGACACCGTGGCGCGCACGTTCTACCTGTACACGCAGTCCAGCGGCCATCCGTGGGGCGCGCTCGGCCCGGCCGGCGCGCTCGGCGCCCTGGTCTGGCTGGTGCGCTACGGCGCCGGCATGCTCGACGGCAAGGGCGAGGGCGGCGCGGGCAAGGGCGGCATCGTGGCCGCGCTGGCGCGCCTGCCGGTGTCGCTGCTGGCCGGCAGCGCCGCCGCCGTGCTGGCGCTGCTGGTGTTCGTGCTGTGGTCGTGGCTGGTGCTGTGGGTGCGCTGGAACGGCGCCGAGCCGGTCGACTGGCTGG
>NZ_AQPL01000119.1:0-11040 GCF_000395345.1 Cupriavidus sp. WS
GGAGCCGGTCGACTGGCTGGTGTTCGGCAATGCCTACACCACGCCCGTGCTGGGCACGCTGAGCACGCTGGCGCTCGGGCTCACGCTGATCGCCGGGCGCTTCGCCGGTTTCCTCAATCTGTCCACGCTGCAGCAGTTCTACTCGGCGCGGCTCACGCGCGCCTACCTGGGCGGCTCCAACGGCCAGCGCTTCGCGCCGCCCGCCGGCGCCGGGTCCGCCGCGCGGCAGCACGCCGCGCAGCGCGCGCGCCTGAGCGTGGCGGAGCCGGCCGAGGGCGACGCGCTGAGCCTCAACGCCTACTACGATCCCGCCATGCTGGCGCCGCTGCACCTGATCAACGTCACGCTCAACCTGACCGTGGACCCGGCCGAGCAACTGGTGCAGCGCGACCGCAAGGGCAAGCCGCTGTGCATCGCGCCGGGGCCGTTCACGCTGCCGCCCACGACCGCGCGCGGGCTGCCGCCCGATGCCTTCGTGCGCTTCACCGTGGACGGCCAGCGCTTCTTTCCGGAGACGCACAAGGCCGGCGGCAGCGAGCTGGCGCAGTCGCGCACGCTGGGCGACTGGATTGCCACCTCGGGCGCGGCCATTTCCACGGGGCTGGGGCGTTCCACCACGCTCGGCACCTCGCTGCTGCTGGGGCAGGCCAACCTGCGCCTGGGCACGTGGTGGCCGTCCTATCCGCTCGATGCCGGCAGCGCGCCGCGCGCCGGCGGCGCCGAGCGCGACCGCGTGCAGGCCGACCGGACCGGCAGGCCGTGGCTGGGCGCGTGCATCTCGCTGTTCCGCACGCAGTACTACCTGGCGTGCGAGCTGAGCGCGCGCTTCCACGGCACCCACCGCGGCTGGCAATACCTGTCCGACGGCGGCCACTTCGAGAACACCGCGGTCTACGAGCTGCTGCGCCCGGAGCGCCGGGTGTCGCTGATCGTGCTGTGCGATTGCGGGGCGGACCCGCGCTACCAGTTCGGCGACCTCGCCAATCTGATCCGGCTGGCACGCATCGACCTGGGGCTGGAGATCGTGGTCGACGGCGCCGCCGCCGAGGACCCGCTGCTCGGCGGCGTGTTCGGCACGCCCGCGGATTTCCCGCCGCAGGCGCGCGGCGCGGGCAGCAACGAAGCTGGCGACAAAACCGGCGACAAGTGCGCGCTGCTGCTCAACGTCTATCGCGCCGGCGAGCCCGCCGCCGCGCGCAGCCCGGTCGCGCGCATCGTGCTGCTCAAGCCGTGCCCGCTCGCCGGCGCGCCGGCCGACGTGCGGCAATACGGCGCCAGCCATCCGGCCTTCCCGCAGGAGCCCACCAGCGACCAGTTCTTCGACGAGGCGCAGTGGGAAAGCTACCGCGAGCTCGGCTTCGCCATCGGCCAGCGCGTGTTCGGCGGCGGCGCGGCGGGCGACGCGGTGGCGCGGGCGCTATGGGCTCGCTGATGGCGCGCTGAGGCCCTGCGCTTGTCTGTGGCGGCTGTCGGCCCGATGCCGGCGCCGCCGCGCTACGAAGCCGCGCCGTGCGCGGCCAGCACCGGGTCGCCCTCGAGCGCGCTGGAGGGGCGGCCGTCCACGCCGACCGGCACGTCGCCCACCAGCGTGATGCGGTAGAGCTGGCGGTCGAAATCGAGGTCGAAGATGTCGGCCGGCGCCAGGTGCGCGGTGGCGCGGTTGTCCCAGAACGCGATGCTGCCCGGCTCCCACTTGAAGCGCACCGTGTATTCCGGGCGCACCACGTGTTCCCACAGCAGCTCCAGCAGTTGCTGGCTCTCGCGCGGCGCGAAGCCGGACAGCGACTTGAGGAAGCTCGGGCTGACGTAGAGCGCGCGCTCGCCGGTCTCGGGGTGCACGCGCACCAGCGGATGCTCGCTGACCAGCGAGCGGCTCTTGACTGCGCGCTCGAACTCGCCGGTGGCGCTGGCGCCGGCCGGCGCGGTGAAGCGGTGCACGCCGCGCAGGCCGTCCACGATGCGGCGCAGCGGCTCGGACAGGCCCTGGTAGGCGGCCACGAGGTTGGTCCACTGCGTGTCGCCGCCATAGGGCGGGATCACCACGCCGCGCAGGATGGAGGCGGCCGGCGGGTTGACCGCCGCGGTCACGTCGGTGTGCCAGCCGGTCCACGGGCGCTGGATCGCCTGGCCCTCGAAGCGGTTGGCCTTGCGGTGCTTGCTGATCGAGTACAGCTCGGGAAAGCCGTCCACGTGGCCGAACACGGGATGCCCGACGGTGAGCTCGCCGAACTGCCGGGCAAAGGCGATGTGCTGCTCGTGCGACAGGTGCTGGTCGCGGAAGAACACCACCTTCCACTTCAGCAGCGCGGCGCGGATCGCCGCCACCTGTGCCGGCGGCAGCGGCGCGCGCAGGTCCACGCCGTCGATGCGCGCGCCGATGTGCGCGGACAGCGGGTGCACGGTGAGCGGTTGTCCGGCGGCGTGCCGGCGCGCGGCGTCCGCGGTGGAATCGGTCACGGCGGCGGTCACAGCGGCGGTCGCGGCGACGGTCATGGCGAGGCTCCTTGGCAAGGGAAGAGGGCGGCGCCTGCCGCCAAAGCGCTACCATATGCCGTGCCGCGCGGCGTGCTCAACGAAGGAATTCGGCTTTGCATATGCGCGCAAGCCGCATCGCCGCCGGGGTCGCGCGGGCCACGCCTTGCCGCGCGGCGCGGCGGCGCGGACAATGAGACCCAGCCGCGCACCACCAGCCGAACCGAGAGAAGCCATTCCATGCCACCTGCCGTTGCCGCCCTCACGCACGGGGCCGCCCGCCTTGCCGCGGCGCGGCGCGGTTTGCCGCCGAGGTGAACCGCCGTGGATGACGCCAAAGCCGGCCCGCGCGACGCCGTGCCGCCCCGGGCCTGTGCCACGGCGCAGGCCGACGACGCCCCGCTGCGCCTGGCGCGCACGCGCGCGGCGCGCGCGCTGCTGACCGCGCTGGCGCTGGCCAGCCTGGGCGTGGCCATCCTCGGCCTGTTCATTCCGGGTCTGCCGAGCACGGAATTCGTGCTGCTGGCCGCGTGGGCCGCGGCCAAGGGCTCGCCGCGGCTGCACGCATGGCTGCTCGGCCACCGCGTGTTCGGCCCCATGCTCTACAACTGGCACCACGGCCGCATGGTCAGCCGCCGCGCCAAGTGGAGCGCCACGGCGGCGATGACGGTGTGCGCCGGCGTGCTGCTGTACGGCATGCACCGGCCCTGGCTGGCCTATGCCGCGATCGCGTGCATGGCCTGCGTGCTGGCGTGGCTGTGGCGGCGGCCGGAGCCGCCGGCTTCCTAAACCCTCTGCGGCGCCTTTGTTCTGGCCGCCTTGGCAGGCCTTGCGGGCGGCGCGGGCCAGGCCAGCATCGCCATCTCCGCCAGCCCTTCCAGCGCGGCGCGCGTGGCGCCGTCGCGCGCCTGCATCGACATGCCCTGCATCACCGCGTTGAAGAAGCGCGCCAGCGCCGCCGCGTCGGCGCCCGCGGGCAGCTCGCCCGCGGCGATGCCGGCCTCGATGCGCGCCTGCATGGCCTGTTCCTTTTCCCGGCGGCGCAGGCGCAGCGTGTCCTCGATGTAGGCGCAGTCCGCCGAGCAGCTGGTGCCGCTCATCAGGAAGCAGCCGGCCGGGCTGCCCTTGGCGCTGAACAGCGCGGCCGCGCCGGCCAGCAGGCCGTGCACCGCGTCGCGCGCGCTGCCGCCGGCTTCCAGCGGGCCGTACAGCAGCGCGCCGTGGGTCTCGGCGTAGCGGTCCACGGCTTCGTAGAACAATTGCTCCTTGCTGCCGAAGGCGGCGTACAGGCTGGGGGCGGTGATCGCCATCGCCTCGGTGAGCGCCGCGACCGAGGTGGACTCGTAGCCGTGGCGCCAGAACAGCGCCAGGGCCTGGCCCAGCGCCGCGTCGCGATCGAATTGCCGGGGCCGTCCGCGGCCCGCGCCGGAAACACTCTTTTTCATAGTGGTCATTATATTTTTCCGTTGCCAGTCGCACCAGCCTGTGATTAATATAGCGATCGTTCAATAAATCGTCGAGCCGGCCGCAGTCCGTCGCCCCCATCGACGTTCCGCATCTACGCCATGAGTGCCGCCATGATCCCCTACTCCCTGCTTGACCTGTCGCCCATCGTGGAAGGCGGCGATGCCGGCCAGGCCATGCGCAACACGCTTGCGCTCGCGCAGCACGCCGAGCGTCTCGGCTACCGCCGCTTCTGGCTGGCCGAGCACCACAACATGCCCGGCATCGCCAGCGCCGCCACCGCGGTGCTGATCGGCCACGTCGCCAACGGCACTTCCACCATCCGCGTGGGCTCGGGCGGCATCATGCTGCCCAATCACTCGCCGCTGGTGGTGGCCGAGCAGTTCGGCACGCTCGAGGCGCTGTTCCCGGGCCGCATCGACCTCGGCCTGGGCCGCGCGCCCGGCACCGACCAGTCCACCGCCCGCGCGCTGCGCCGCAGCGCCACGCAGGACACCGCCGACGCCTTCCCGCAGGACGTCGAAGAACTGCAGGCGTATTTCGACACGCCGCGCCCCGGCCAGCGCCTGCGCGCGGTGCCCGGCGCGGGCCTGAAGGTGCCGCTGTGGCTGCTCGGCTCCAGCCTGTTCAGCGCGCAGCTGGCCGCGGCGATGGGCCTGCCGTTCGCGTTCGCTTCGCACTTCGCGCCGGGCTTCATGCGCCAGGCGGTCGATCTGTACCGGCAGACCTTCCGCCCGTCCGAGCAACTGGACCGCCCGCACGTCATGCTCGGCCTGAACGTGTTCGCGGCGGATACCGAGGTGCAGGCGCGCCGCCTGTTCAGCTCGCTGCAGCAGCAGTTCCTGGCGCTGGTGCGCGGCGCGCCCGGCCCGATCCGTCCGCCCGTGGACGACATCGAGACGCTGTGGAGCGAGACCGAGGCCACCCATATCCGCCGCTCGCTGGCCTGTTCGGTGGTGGGCGACGCGGCCGGCGTGCGCGCCGGCCTGCAGCGCTTCGTCGACGACCTGCGCCCGGACGAGCTGATGCTGACCGCGCAGATCTACGACCACGAAGCCCGCCTGCGCTCGTTCGAGATCGCCGCGCAGGCCATGCGCGACCTCGCGCCCGTCGCGCGCACCGCGCTCTGAGTTTGCGCGGCTGACGCACGGAAGGGGCCGCCGCGGACCCCGCCAGCAAGCTTTCCGTTCCCTGCCTACAATGTGCTTTTCGCCGCGCCGGCCACCGGCGCGGCACCCTGCCGCCGACGGGCCGGCCTGACGGGGGCACATCGCATGCAACTCGCGGAGCAAAACGGATGACCTCAAGCATCACCAAGCGCAAACTGGGCAGGTCCGGGCTGGAAGTCTCGCCCCTGGCATTCGGCGGCAACGTGTTCGGCTGGAGTGCCGACGAGGCCACCTCCTTCAAGCTGCTCGATGCCTTCGTCGGCGCCGGGCTCAATTTCGTCGACACCGCCGACGTCTATTCCCGCTGGGTGCCCGGCAACCGGGGCGGCGAATCCGAGACCATCATCGGCAAGTGGTTCAAGCGCAGCGGCAAGCGCGCCGAGGTGGTGCTGGCGACCAAGGTCGGCATCGAGATGGGCGAAGGCAGCAAGGGCCTGTCGCGCGCGTACATCGAGCGCGCCGTCGATGCCTCGCTGCAGCGACTGCAGACCGACTACATCGATCTCTACCAGTCGCACACCGACGACCAGGACACCCCGCTGGAAGAAACGCTGGACGCCTACGACCGCCTCATCAAGGCCGGCAAGGTGCGCGCCATCGGCGCCTCCAACTACGGCGCCGCGCGCCTGGCCGAAGCGCTGGCGACCAGCGCCCGCCTCGGCCTGCCGCGCTACGAGAGCCTGCAGCCGAACTACAATCTCTACACCCGCGCGGCATACGAGAGCGAGCTGGAGCCGCTGGTGCTGCGCGAAGGGCTGGGCGTGCTCAACTACTACGCGCTGGCCAGCGGCTTCCTGAGCGGCAAGTACCGCTCCGAGGCCGACCTCGACAAGAGCAGCGCGCGCGGGCAGGCCGTCAAGGCCTACCTGAACGCGCGCGGCCTGGGCATCCTGGCCGCGCTCGACGAAGTGGCGGCACGCCGCGGCGCCAATCCGACGCAGGTCGCGCTGGCGTGGCTGATCGCGCGGCCGAGCATCACCTCGCCCATCGCCAGCGCCACTTCTGTGGCGCAGCTGGACGACCTGATCGCCGCCACGCGCCTGCAGCTCGGCGCCGACGACATCGCCCTGCTCGACAAGGCCAGCGCCTGAGCGCGGCCGCAACGGGAGCAGACATGGACAGCAATAACGGCCAGGCGGCGGACGCCGGCAAGCACGGCCTCGGCGAAGTGAAGGCGCTGGTGTTCGACGTGTTCGGCACCGTGGTCGACTGGCGCAGCAGCGTCAGCGCCGACCTCGCCGCCTTCGGCAAGCGCAAGGGCATCGAGGCGGACTGGGTGGCGTTCGCCGACGCCTGGCGCGCCGGCTACGTGCCCGGCATGGACCGCGTGCGCGAAGGCGCGCGGCCCTGGGCCAACATCGACGTGCTGCACCGCGAGCGGCTCGACGTGCTGCTCGACGAGTTCGGCATCCAGGGCCTGGACGAGGCCGAGAAGGACTACCTCAACCGCGCCTGGCACCGGCTCTCGGGCTGGCCCGACACCGTGCCCGGGCTCACGCGCCTGAAGCAGCGCTACATCCTGAGCACGTTCTCCAACGGCAGCGTGCCGTGCCTGATCGACACGGCCCGGCACGCCGGCCTGCCGTGGGACGCGATCTACAGCGCCGACGTGGTGCGCCACTTCAAGCCCGATCCGCGCATCTACCGCGGCGTGATCGGCTTTCTCGGCCTGCATCCGCACGAGGTGATGCTGGTGGCGGCGCACAACGGCGACCTGCGCCACGGGCGCTCGCACGGCATGCGCACGGCCTACGTCAACCGGCCCACGGAATACGGGCCGAACCAGTCCAAGGACCGCGCCGCCGAGTCCGACTGGGACGTGGTGGCCGGCAGCATGACGGAACTGGCCGACCGGCTCGGCTGCTGAAGCCGGCGCGCGCGCGGATGTGCGGGCGGATGCGCGGATGCGCCCGCCCGTTCCGCGCCGCCGGTGCGCGCTTGCGCGGCGCCCGCACTTCGCGGCCAGGGAACGCTAGAACCGGATGACTTCCTCGCGGGCCGGATGCTGGGCAAAGCTGTCGCAGCCCCAGTGGAAGACCTCGTAGCCCAGCGCTTCCACCCACGCGATCAGCGCTTCCCTGCGCTCGGCGAACCACGCGAATTTCCACGTCTCGAAGACGAGCGGCGGATAGTGGTTGCGCCTGAGCAGTTCCCGGGCGCCTTGCAGCACCTGGAGCTCCATGCCTTCGACGTCGATCTTGATCAGGCGGATATCGGTGTACTCGCCCTGGTCCAGCGTCGCCACGGGAATCCGCTCGACCGCCACGCCTTGCGGGCTGCGGCGATGGAAAGCGTTGAATTCCGCGTCGAAGCTGTAGCTGCCGATGTTGTTGTGGCTCGGGTAGTCCGGGATCTGCGCCTCGATTTCGCCGGGTCGGTCGGACAGCGCGAGATGGTAGGTGTTGATGTTGGAAAGGGAATTCAGCGCGATCGATCCGCCCAGGCAATAGAGCGCGAGCCGCTGCGCGTCGAAGCATTCGAAGCGGTGCAGCGGATACTGCCGCGCCAGCGGCAGCACGAAGGTGCCGATGTTGCAGCCGACGTCGAGAATGGTGCCGGGCAACTGGTTGCGCAGCAGCTTTTCGAAGAACGGGCGCAGCCATGTTTCGAAGCCACCGGTCTTCCTCAGTTCGTTCGAGATCAGGTCCGGCCCCTGGAAAACGATGTAGCGGGTGCCGTCGAGTGCGCTGGTGATGACTTCGGTCGGGGGGAACAGGATCGGCATGGGCCGGCGTGGGCGAGTGGGAGGCCTCGAAGTTAAGGCGAAACCCGAGCCGTGGACATTGGACGGATACGAAAATTGCTGCGCCGCACGCATGGGCCTGCCCGCGCACATCGCATGAAGAGGTTTGCCCAAGCCGCTCCCGGTCGGATACATTAGGATTCCCGGCCGCCCGTCATCCAGAGGCACGCAGAGCCGGACGGCGCCACGCCGGGAGACGACAAGGAGACGACGATGGACCTGCGGCAACGCGAGCACATCGACACGGTAGTCCAGCTCACCACGCACGCCGGCGCGCCGTTGCCGCGCCTGCCGCGCGCGCCCGAGACCATCATCCAGAATTCCTGGCGGCGCTGCGTGCACCAGTACGGGCTCGACCCCGCGCGCATGCAGCAGGCCCGCATCCTGCCGCAGACGCGGCTGCGCGAGCACCAGCAGCGCATCGACGATTTCACCCGCATCGCCCGCCACGGCCTGCAGACGCTCTACGGCCAGGTGGCCGGCATGGGCTACGTGGTGCTGCTCACCGACGCGCAGGGCGTGACCGTGGACTACCTCGGCGACGCCAATGCCGACGCACGCCTGCGCCGCGCCGGCCTGTACCTGGGCGCGCAGTGGAGCGAGGCCGGCGCCGGCACCTGCGCGGTGGGCACCGCGCTGGCCACCGGGCAGGCGCTGACGGTGCACCAGGCCGACCATTTCGACGCCACCCACATCCCGCTGACCTGCACCGCCGCGCCGCTGTTCGACTCGCACGGCAGCCTCTGCGCCATCCTCGACATCTCCGCGCTGACCTCGCCGCAGGCCAAGGACAGCCAGGGGCTGGCGCTGCAGATGGTGCGCATCTACGCCAGCCACATCGAGAACGCCAGCTTCCTGCGCAGCCACCGCGAGGACTGGATCCTCAAGCTCGACGCGGCGCCGGAATTCGTCGACGTGAACCCGGAATACCTGCTCGCGCTCGACGCCGCCGGCCGCGTGAGCGGCCACAACCGGCGCGCGCAGCAGATGCTGGAGGCCGAGCTTGGCGCGGGCGGCGGCGTATCGAGCGTATCGGGCGCGCCGGTGCTGGGCATGGCCTTCGAGGCGCTGTTCGACGCCCGCCTGGACGAGCTCGGCCGCTTCGTCCATTCGCGCCCGAGCGAGCAGCGCGCGCTGGCACTGTCGCGCAGCGGCAGGCGGCTCTACCTGAGCGTGATGCCGCCGGCGCCGCGCTGGCAGCCGGCCGCGGTGGCGCGCGGCGCGCCGCTGCAGGCGCCGCTGGCGGCCCTGTGCGGCGGCGATGCCGCGCTGCAGCAGCAATTGCAGCGCGCCGCCAGGCTGGTGGATTCGCCGATCAACCTGCTGATCAACGGCGAGACCGGCAGCGGCAAGGAATACCTCGCCAAGGCGCTGCACCAGGCCAGCGCGCGCCGCGGCGGGCCGTTCGTGGCGGTCAACTGCGCGGCGATTCCCGAGACGCTGATCGAGAGCGAACTGTTCGGCCACCTGCCCAACAGCTTCTCCGGCGCCGGCCCGCGCGCCAAGCGCGGCCTGATCCAGGAAGCGGACGGCGGCACGCTGTTCCTCGACGAAATCGGCGACATGCCGCGCGAGCTGCAATCGCGCCTGCTGCGCGTGCTGGCCGAAGGCGAGGTGCTGGCCATCGGCGCCGCGCGGCCGGTGCCGGTCAATGTGCGCGTGATTTCCGCCACGCACCATCCGCTGGATCAACTGGTGAGCAGCGGGCGCTTCCGCGAAGACCTGTATTACCGCCTCAACGGCGCGCGCCTCGTGCTGCCGCCGCTGCGCGAGCGCACCGACCTGGACTGGCTGATCGGCAAGATGCTCGGCGCCGCCGCCGTCAGCGCCACTGTCAGCCTGTCGCCGGCGGCGCGCGCGCGCCTGCATGCGCATGCGTGGCCCGGCAACCTGCGCGAACTGCGCAACGTGCTCGAATACGCGCGCGCGGTCTGCACCGGCGGCCATGTCGAAGTGGAAGATTTGCCCGAAGGCATCGGCGCCGCACCGCGGCAACCGGGCTTGCTGGCGCCCGCGCTGCCGCCTGCCGACGCGGCGGCGCCAGCGGTCCAGCCGGCGCCGGTCGCCGGCCCCGGTCCGCACTTTGATCCGCACTTCGATCCGCACCAGCTTCCGCCCGAGGGCATGCTGCTGATGCAGTACCTGCGCGCGGCGGGCTGGAACCTCAGCGCGGTGGCGCGCCAGATCGGCGTGAGCCGCATGACGCTGTACCGCCGCATGGCGCGCTATGGCATCGCCTCGCCCAACCAGCGCGACGCGCCGCACTGACTGCGCGACAGGTGTCGCGCGGCTTGACACCTGATGCTGTGACACCTGTCACAGCGCGGCCCCGGCTGTCTCGCCAGTAGCCGTTTTTTCTGCGGGTAATCCCGCGCTTTTTCCGCCCTTTTGCTGCCTTGCCTGCGTGTGCGCCGGGTGGCACGCCCATTGCGATATGCCTGCCACAAGATAAAACGGCAGGAGACCAGGCATGGGTGAACAGACGCTGGCCGCGCGGCCGCTGGTGGGCATCATCGCCAATCCGATCTCGGCGCGCGACATCCGCCGCGTGATCGCCAACGCCAATACGCTGCAGCTGGCCGACCGCGTCAACATCGTGCTGCGCCTGCTGGCCGCGCTCGCCGCCTGCGGCGTGGGCCGCGTGCTGATGATGCCGGACCGCGAAGGCATGCGCGTGCTGCTGGCGCGCCATCTGACGCGCCGCCAGGGACCGGACGCCGCGCTGCCCGAGGTGGCCTACCTCGACATGCCCGTCACCGCGCGCGTGGACGACACCTTCCAGGCCGCGCGCATGATGCGCGAGGCGGGTGTCGCCGCCATCATCGTGCTCGGCGGCGACGGCACCCATCGCGCGGTGGTGCGCGAATGCGGCCGCGTGCCGATTGCCGGCATCTCCACCGGCACCAACAACGCCTATCCCGAAATGCGCGAGGCCACCATCACCGGCCTTGCCACCGGCCTGTTCGCCAGCGGGCGCATTCCCGCCGCGCAGGCGCTGGCCGCCAACAAGCGGCTCGACGTCCGCATCGCCGGCGAACACGAAGTGCGCCACGACATCGCCCTGGTGGACGCCGTGATCTCGCACGAGCATTTCATCGGCGCGCGCGCGTTGTGGAAGACCGAGACGCTCGGCGCCGTGTACCTCGCCTTCGCCGATCCGCAGGCCATCGGCCTGTCCGCCATCGGCGGGCT
>NZ_AQPL01000120.1:0-3593 GCF_000395345.1 Cupriavidus sp. WS
CGGGCTGCTCGAGCCGGTCGGGCGCCACGAGCCCGGCGGCCTCGCCATCGAGCTCGCCGCCGCCGGCGAGGGCCGCTTCGACCTGCGCGCGCCGATCGCGCCCGGGCTGCTCAGCGCCGTGCCCATCGCCGGCTGGGAGCGCCTGGCCGACGGCGTGCCGCACCGCGTGCGCCAGCGCAGCGGCATCGTCGCGCTGGACGGCGAGCGCGAGCTGGTGTTCGGCGCGCGCGACGAAGTCACCGTGACGCTGCGCGAGCGCGCCTTCCTCAGCCTCGACGTGGCCGCCTGCATGCGCTACGCCGCTGCCGCCGGGCTGATGCGCTGCGGGCGCGCGCCGCCGCCCGCTTCCTGCCCGCCAACGCTTGCCGAGAGCCTTACCGCCACCACAAAACCATGAAGGAGACAGACATGACCACCCCAGCCAGCCAGAACACCTTGCCGCTCGGCAAGGAAGACCTGCTCGCCGTGTACCGCCGCATGCGCACCATCCGCGATTTCGAGGAGCGCCTGCACGTGGACTTCGGCCGCGGCGACATTCCCGGCTTCGTCCATCTCTACGCCGGCGAGGAAGCCGCCGGCGTCGGCATCCTGCACCACCTCGGCGACGGCGACCGCATCGCCAGCACGCACCGCGGCCACGGCCACTGCATCGCCAAGGGCGTGGATCCGGCGGCGATGATGAAGGAGATCTACGGCCGCAAGGGCGGCTCGTGCAACGGCAAGGGCGGCTCCATGCATATCGCCGACCTGTCCAAGGGCATGATGGGCGCCAACGGCATTCTCGGCGCGGGCGCGCCGCTGGTCTGCGGCGCCGCGCTGGCCGCCAAGTTCCGCGGCAAGGGCGAGGTCGGCATCACGTTCGCCGGCGACGGCGCCTCCAACCAGGGCACCTTCCTCGAAAGCCTGAACTTGGCCGCCGTGTGGAACCTGCCGGTGATTTTCGTGATCGAGAACAACGGCTACGCCGAGTCCACCGCGCGCGAGTACGGCACCGCCGTGGACAGCTACGTCGACCGCGCCGCCGGCTTCGGCATTCCCGGCGTGACCGTGGACGGCACCGACTTCTTCGCCGTGCACGAGGCCGCCGGCGAAGTCATCAAACGTGCCCGCGAAGGCGGTGGCCCCGCGCTGCTCGAATGCAAGATGGTGCGCTTCTACGGCCATTTCGAGGGCGACGCGCAGACCTACCGCGCCAGCGGCGAGCTCGACGACATCCGCGCCAACAAGGACTGCCTGAAGAAATTCGCCGCCACCGTGACGCAGGCCGGCGTGATCGCCCCCGAAGAACTGAAGGCCATCGACGAGCAGGTCGCCGCGCTGATCGAGGACGCCGTGCAGCAGGCCAAGGCCGCGCCGTTCCCCACCGCCGCCGACCTGCTCACCGACGTCTACGTCAGCTACTGAGCGCATCGCAGACCGGACCGCACGAACAGCACAGACAGGAGACCACACCATGTCCCGCAAACTCAGCATGAAGCTGGCGATCAACGAAGCGATCGACCAGGAAATGACCCGTGACCCGAGCGTGATCATGCTCGGCGAGGATATCGTCGGCGGCGCCGGCGCGGACGGCGAGAAGGACGCCTGGGGCGGCGTGCTCGGCGTCACCAAGGGCCTCTACGCCAAGCACGGCGACCGCCTGCTCGACACGCCGCTGTCCGAGTCCGCCTACGTTGGCGCGGCCATCGGCGCGGCGGCCTGCGGCATGCGCCCCATCGCCGAGCTGATGTTCATCGACTTCATGGGTGTGTGCTTCGACCAGATCTTCAACCAGGCCGCCAAGTTCCGCTACATGTTCGGCGGCAAGGCCGAGACCCCGGTGGTGATCCGCGCGATGGTCGGCGCGGGCTTTCGCGCGGCGGCCCAGCACAGCCAGATGCTCACGCCGCTGTTCACGCACATCCCGGGGCTCAAGGTGGTGTGCCCGTCCACGCCGTACGACACCAAGGGCCTGCTGATCCAGGCCATCCGCGACAACGACCCCGTCATCTTCTGCGAGCACAAGAACCTGTACGGCTTCGAAGGCGAGGTGCCGGAGAACTCGTACGCGATTCCGTTCGGCGAGGCCAACATCGTGCGCGACGGCAAGGATGTTTCGATCGTCACCTATGGCCTGATGGTGCACCGCGCGCTGGAAGCCGCCGCCACGCTGGCCAAGGAAGGCATCGAGGCCGAGGTGGTGGACCTGCGCAGCCTGTCGCCGCTGGACATCGACACCGTGCTGGAGACCGTGGAAAACACCGGCCGCCTGGTGGTGGTGGACGAAGCCAGCCCGCGCTGCAACATCGCCACCGACATCGCCGCGCAGGTCGCGCAGCGGGCCTTCGGCGCGCTCAAGGCCGGCATCGAGATGGTGTGCCCGCCGCACACGCCGGTGCCGTTCTCGCCCGCGCTGGAAGACCTCTACATCCCCAGCGCGGCGCAGATCGCCGAGGCCGCGCGCAAGACCGTGAAGGGAGGAAAACACTGATGGCCGAGATCACCCCGATCGTCATGCCCAAATGGGGCCTGTCGATGAAAGAAGGCACCATCAACGACTGGCTGGTGGAAGAGGGCGCGCAGATCACCGTGGGCATGCCCATCCTCGACGTGGAGACCGACAAGATCGCCAACGCCGTGGAAGCGCCCGACGCCGGCACGCTGCGCCGCAAGGTCGCCGCCGTGGGCGACGTGCTGCCGGTCAAGGCGCTGCTCGGCGTGCTGGCCCCGCCCGAGGTCAGTGACGCCGAGATCGACGCCTACGTGGCCGCGTACGAAACCCCCGCCGCCGATGAAGACGACGCCGAAGCGGGCGCCGCCGCGTACCAGTTCATCGACATCGACGGCATCCGCGTGCGCTACGCCAGGCGCGGCGAAGGCGCCGAGACCGTGCTGTTCCTGCACGGCTTCGGCGGCGACCTCGACAACTGGCTGTTCAACCTCGACGCGCTGGCCGAGACGCACACCGTGGTCGCGCTGGACCTGCCCGCGCACGGCCAGTCCACGCCCAGGCTGCCCGGCACCACGCTGGCCGCGCTGGCCGGCTTCGTCGCGCAGTTCATGGACGCGCTCGACATCGGCCAGGCGCATCTGGTCGGCCACTCGATGGGCGGCGGCGTGGCCGCGCAACTGGCCGTGGACGCGCCGCAGCGCGTGCGCTCGCTGGCGCTGGTCTCGCCGGTCGGCCTCGGCGACGAGATCAACAACGGCTACACCGAAGGCTTCGTCAACGCGCAATCGCGGCGCGACCTCAAGCCGGTGATCGAACTGCTGTTCGCCGACACCGGCCTGGTCAGCCGCCAGATGCTGGACGACCTGCTCAAGTACAAGCGCCTCGACGGTGTGACCGAGGCCCTGGCCAGCCTCGGCGCCAGCCTGTTCGGCGGCGGCCGGCAGACCGAGCAGCCGGGCCGCAGGCTCGGCGACAAGCCGGTGCTGGTGGTGTGGGGCGCGCAGGACCACGTCATTCCGCCGGCCCATGCGCAGAACGCGCCGGCCGGGGCCACCGTCAAGGTGTTCGACGACGCCGGGCATATGAGCCAGATGGAGCGGGCTGGGGAGTTCAATGCGTTGTTGCGGGCGCATTTGGGAGGGTGAAGAGGGGGGTGAAGAGG
>NZ_AQPL01000121.1:0-783 GCF_000395345.1 Cupriavidus sp. WS
ACACAAAAAATCTGACAGGTTCCCCGATCCTGAAGTTATTTTTTCGGCGCTCACCGGGCGCGCGCCGGCGGGGCTGCCAAGGCACGCCCGGGCTTGGCATAATTGCGGCGCGGCCATTCGCCGCCTTTGCTGACTGTTCTTCCACCGTTCTTCCACCGTCCTCTGCCCGGAGCCCGAGACATCATGGAATTCAAGACCCTGCTGGTCGAACTTGGCCCGGACCCGGGCTGCGCCGACCGGGTCCGCCTGGCGGCGGAGCTGGCGCGGCACAGTGCCGCCCACGTCACCGGCGTGACCGCGACCGGCACGCGCCTGGAGCCGTTCCGCGGCGCCGGCGACGACGCCGGCCGCTACGCCGAGCTGGCCCGGCGCCAGTTGCTGGCCCAGGCCGCGGCGGCCAGCGCCGATTTCCACCGCGTCATGCAGGAAACCGCGCCGGAGCTGGGCTGCAACCATCGCCTGATCGAGGAAGAGCCGGGCTGGGCGCTGGCCCGGGAAGGGCGGCTGGCCGACCTGATCGTGCTGGCCCGGCTGCCGGGGCTGGAGTCGTTGCCGGTGCTGGTGGCGCAGACCCCCGAATACGTGATGCTGGAGGCGGGCCGGCCGGTGCTGCTGGTGCCGCCGGGCGTGCGCCGGCTGGACTGCGGGCACGTCGCCATCGCCTGGGACGGCGGCCGCGAGGCCGCCCGCGCGGTGGCCGACGCCATGCCGCTGCTGCGCCGGGCCGCGCGCGTGAGCGTGATCAGCGCGCCGGGCGCCGACGGCGGCGCGCCCGAGCCGCAT